>NZ_JBMDXJ010000235.1:0-2111 GCF_048594945.1 Pseudactinotalea sp.
CACGTTGCCGACGATCCTTGAGAGTGCGGCCGGCCATAGCGCGCAGGTCCTCAACGTTGCCGAGCTCGCGCGAGCAGCCGGCATCGACCAGACGACAGCCCGGGATTACCTCCGGCTGCTCGAAGCTGTCTTCCTCATTCAGTTGCTCCCACCGTGGGATCGAACCCTGACGAAGCGTACGAACGCGCGCCCCAAGGTCCACCTGCTCGACACGGGGGTCTCGACTCGTCTGTTGCGACTCACTGCGGACAAGCTCTCGCGTCGCGACCCGACTGCTCTTACTGAGTTCGGGCATCCGCTGGAGAACTTCGTCGTTACTGAACTACTCAAGGAGGTGAGCTGGACCGAGCAGATCGCCGGGTTCGGCCACTGGCGGACCCGGGATGGCGCCGAGGTTGACCTGGTCCTCGAGACCGAGGACGGAGGCGTTCTTGCCTTCGAAGTCAAGGCTGCCGCTCGTGCTGTCAATGACGACTTCAGGGGCATGCGCCAACTGCGAGAACTCCTCGGTGACGCCTTCATCGCCGGGGTAGTTCTCTACACCGGGGCCCGAAGCTACACCTACGACGACCGTCTCCATGTGTTGCCGATCGACCGGCTATGGCGGGAGCCAGGCTCCGGGAACGTGCAGGTTTGAAGGTTCACTCCTGGAGGTCGGCCCTGCCGACGTCGATGAACGCCGCGAGGTCGGCGAGCTCTCGGGGGTGGGTCGGCATCGTGCGGGTGAGGGCGGGGGAGCGGACGATGATCGCGGCCCAGCGTCCGCGCGAGAGTGCCACGTTGATGCGGTGGCGATCGAGTAGGAAGCGCAGCCCGCGGGCGGCCTCCTTGGCGGTGGACGCGGCGAGCGAGAGCACCACCACGGCGGCCTCCTGACCCTGGAAGCGATCTACCGTTCCCACGCGCACCGCGGTGAGCCCGGCGGCGTCGAGGTGCTCGCGGACGGCTTGCACCTGGGCGTTGTAGGCGGCAACGACGATCACGTCGGCCTGCTCGAGCGGCCGGGTGCCGTGCTCGTCGGTCCAGGCACGGCCGAGCAGCTCGTCGATCTGTGAAGCGACCTCGGCGGCCTCCTCCGCCGAGCGGGCACGGTTCCCGTGGTGCTCGACCAGCACCTGATGGATCCCGGGTGCGAGGCCGTCGAGGTGCCGCTCGGCCGCCGGGGTTGCGCTGCTGAGCCGGCCGTCGTACGCGAGCTCGGAGACGGCCGCGCAGAGGTCGGGGTGCATCCGCCAGGTCCGGTCCAGGAAATAGCCCAGCTGCTCCGGCAGCACATCGACCCCGGGCATCAGCCACCCCAGGGCCGACCGATCGACCGGCGCCGGGTGGCGCGCCTGACTGACCTGCGGAAGCTGCTGCGGGTCGCCGAGCAGCAACAGCCGGCGGGCCGCGGTGGCTGCGGCCAACGTGTTGGCCAGCGAGTACTGACCGGCCTCCTCGATCACGAGCAGGTCCAGTGCCCCGGCCGGAACCCGGTTGCGGTTCGCAAAGTCCCACGTGGTGCCTCCGAGCACGCAACCGGCCTCGGAGCCGCTGACGAAGTCGAGGTGGCCGGCGGTCAGCCGCCGCCAGCCGCCCGAGCCGCCACGCTTCCCGATCAGCTCGGCCGGGACGCCGGCAGCCAGCACCCGCTCCAGCATCCCCTCGACCACGGTGTGCGACTGCGCCACCACCCCGATCCGCCAGCCGTGCTCATCGACCAGCCGGGCGATGACGTCCGCGCCCACGAGGGTCTTGCCGGTCCCGGGCGGACCCTGCACGGCCACGTAGGAGTCGTCGGAGTCGAGCAGCGCCGCGGCCACGGCTGCAGCACGGTGCGCGCTCTCGCCGCTGGTGGGCGCCGGCAGTGATCCGCTGCGCTGCCGGGGCGGCGTGCGCCGCAGCAGGTCCAGCGCCGCGCCGGCCAGCGGCTCGGCATCGCCCAGCACTCCTCGTGCCACGGCGCTGATCGCGTCCACCAGCGTGCCGGTGCGGGGCGGTGCTCCCGGCACGGCCAGCATCGGCAGCGCCTCGTGCGGCGGGGTGTCCTCGTCGAGGCGCTCGCGCACCTCGAGCACGTCGAGCCCGTGCGCCGTGCGCCGGCGCGAGCGCACGGTGGCGTAGCTCGTGGC
>NZ_JBMDXJ010000236.1:0-15418 GCF_048594945.1 Pseudactinotalea sp.
CGGCCCTGCGTGAGTGGCCGGTAGCCTGGTCGGTACGCGCCTACGACGACGTCGATGTCGCCGTGTGCCGCGACGAGGCCGAGCGGCTGGAAGCCCTGCGCATCGACGTCGCCGAGCTGTACCCGACCGCGGAGGTCCAGCGCGGCCGGCACCTCGATGTCCTCCCCGAGCTCGCGGCGTTGGCACGGCTGCACCCGCTGCGCGAGTCGATGCCGGCACAGCTGATGCGAGCGCTCCATCAGGCCGGCCGGCGCCACGAGGCGCTCGAGGTCTACCAGAGCACCCGGAGCAACCTCGTGCGGGACCTCGGGCTCGAGCCCTCCGACACCCTGGCCGCGGTCCAGTCGCTCGTCCACACCGGCGCCACCGTCGATCGGTCGTGGCAGGTGCCGGCCCAGCTCCCGGCGGCCGTGGACGTCGTCGGCCGTGAGGACGACGTGCGCGCGCTCGACGCGCTTGCCCGAGAGGACGACGACGGCCCGCAGGTCGCCGTGCTCTGCGGGCCGGCCGGGGTGGGCAAGAGCGCGCTGGCGCTCAGCTGGGCCCAGGCGCATCGAGGCGAGTTTCCCGATGGACAGCTCTTCGTCGATCTGCAGGGCTACAGCGCCGGTGCGCCGCTCTCCCCCGAGCACGCCCTCACCAGGTTCGTCCGCACGCTGGGTGGCGAGCCGGAACGCCTGCACGACCTCAACGAGCGGGCGGCGACCTATCGCAGCCTGCTGGCGGACCGCAGGCTGCTGGTCGTGCTCGACAACGCTCGCGACGTCGAGCAGGTACGCCCGCTGCTTCCCGGGAGCCCAGGTTGCCGCGTGCTCGTGACCAGCCGCGACAGCCTCGCAGGCCTGAGCGTCAGAGAGAACGCGCTGCGCGTCACGCTCTCCGGCCTCGATGGGCCGACGGCGGTGTCGCTACTCACGGGGCCCGCCGACCAGCGGACCATCGACGGTGTGGCCGACGCTGCGTGGCACGAGCTGGCGCGGCGCTGCGCCTACATGCCGCTCATGCTCAAGGTGGCGGGCGAGCGAGTGCGTGAGGACCCGGCGGTCCTGTCGTCGTTGGCGGATCCGGAGCTCGACAGCGCGATCCTCGACCTGTGGGATCTGGGCGACCCGAGCAGCAGCGCGCGCGAGGTGCTCTCCTGGTCGCGGCGTGCGGTCCCCGAGGAGGCTGCGACGGTCTTCACCGCACTCGGGCTCGCACGCAGCAGCACCATCGCCCACGACGCGGTGGCGGCGCTCGCCGGTCTCGACGCTCGCGCCGCCACGCGGGCGCTCGCAGCGCTGAGCCGCGCCCACCTCGCCGAGATCGACGGCGCGTGGGTCCGCCAGCACGACCTCGTCGCCGCGTATGCGGGCGAGCTGGCCGAGGCACTCTCGTCCGCGCAGCAGCGAGTCGCACGCACGCGCCTCGTCGACCGCTACGCCGAGATCGTCGTCGACGCGATCGCCGTGCTGGAGGAGGGCGGCGAGTCCGAGCGGTTCGTCAGCCCCGACGCAGCGCGCGACTGGTTGAATGCCGCGCTCGAACCGCTCGTCGCCGCCGTCGAGCACGCACCGCCCGAGGCCGACGAGTCGATCGTCCTGATCTCGAGGAGGCTGCCGCTGTTCCTGCTCCGCGGCGGTCACCACACGGTGGGCCGGATGCTGCACGAAGCCGCGCTGCGGGCCGCCGAGCGGCTGGACGACCCCGGCGCCACCGCATCGGCGCTGACAGCGCTGGGCTCGATCGCAGCCCGTCGGGGAGAGCTCGAAGCGGCGCAGCGGCACCTCACGGCGGCGATGCAGCATGCGGAGGCCTCGGACAACCCGCTCAAGATGGCGGTCGCCTGCAACAGCCTCGGCATCTTCTTCGAACGGACCGGTCGCCTTCAGGCCGCTGCGGATGCGCACCGCTCCAGTGCGCACTGGTGCGAGGTGGCGCAGGACTCCTCGCGCGGCGCACTGGCTCGCGGCAACGTCGCCTTCATGCTGGCCCGGCTGGGCAGGCTGGAGGAGGCCGAGCCGGAACTGGTGCGGCAGGTCGAGGGCCTGGTGAACGACAGCGCCGGTCACATGGGCAGGCTGCCGTCCGCGCTCAGCTCGCTCGCGTGGCTGCGCATGCTGCAAGGGCAGCCGGAGGAGGCGATCACCACGGCGAACCGAGCGCTGCGGTCCGCCGTGGACCTCGGGGCCGAGACGATCGAGGCCGAGTGCGACTGGGTTGTCGGGATGTCCGAGCTGCAGCGACACGACCTCCCGGCCGCGCTCGACGCGTTCACCCGGTCGGTGGAGAAGTCGCGGCGCTTTCATGACGACGACCAGCTCGCCCGTTCGCTCACCGGGCTGGCCACGGCGACCGCGGAGACGGACTCCGACGCGGCGATCCAGCTGCTCGACGACGCGGTCGCGCGGTCCCGCCGCGTCGGCATGACCGAGAACGAAGCACGCGCATTGGCGGTCCGAGCCACGCTGCTCCGCGGCCGCGGGTCGGTCGCCGAGGCGACGTCCGATGACGCCCGCTCCCGGCGATTGCTCGCGCAGTGCGGGCTGGCTCAGGCCTGACTCAGCGCACCACCGGGATCAACGTCCACGCGAGATGGGTCCACCCACCGAGGGCACGATGCGGCTCCGTGCGGGCACGCAGCTCGTGCGGGGCGATCGTCTCGATCCGCCCACGTCCGGGCTCGTAGATCCGCAGCTGGTCGGGCCGTGTTGTGGGCAGCGCGAGCACCAGGTGGCGAGGCATCGCGGTCTGCCAGCCGCGGCTCCAGTCACCTCCGGAGTAGATCGGCACCGGGATGCCCCGCATGGTCGCCGCCACGAGCATCTCGAGCACCTCGTCCATCACGCGCTCGTCGCGATCGTCGACGGCGCGGTGCGAGTACCGCACGCCCGGCACCCTGGTCTCGCGTGCCACTCCCCAGGGCGTGGTGCCGTAGGCGCGCGGCCACCGGAACGGGCCGAGCGTGGCCCGGGTGGCGCGGTCGTGGACCACGGCCGCTGCGAGTGCGATGCGGCCGGCGGCATCGCGCTCGGCCAGCTCGCGTTCGGTCAGGCCAGTGAGCTCCGGTGGCAGCACGTGCGGCCGGGTACCCGCGTCGAGCCATGTCGCGAGAGCGGGGTCGCACGCCGCGTTGAGCAGCAGCAGCCCGGTCGCGGCACAGGTGACGCTGTCGGGCTGGGCGACCGTGACGCCGCCTACCCGCACCGGGCCGGTCCCGCGCCCAAAGATCCCGAGCCGCGGCGCCTCCACGGCACGCGCGAGACCGCGGCGAGCATCGCCGTCGAGCCGGGACATCGCGAGCCGGGTCCACCGTGAGGTGAACAGCGGGCTCAACGCCGCGTTGAGGGCGAACGGTTTGTTCATCAGCCCACGATCCCGCGGACCGCGATGATGACGCCGAGACCTGCGAGCACCAGCACGGCAGCGGCCACGTGCCGCATCAGCCCGTAGTGCGCACTGCCGCCGGCGCGCCACGCGGGCATGTCGCGCAGCACGAGCACCAGCACCGCGACCGCCGCACAGGCCGCGACCGCCGCGATGATCGCCATCTGCTGCCGCTGTGCCGCGAACGCGACTGTGGCGCAGCCCAGCACGGCCGCCAGCATCGTGCGGTTCCACGCCAGCATGGTGCGCTGCGGCTGCGCGCCACCGTCGACGTCGAGATCCGAGTGCACGCTTCGCATCAGCCGACCGCCTGCACCACCGCGTACAGGGCCATCGCCACCCCGATCACGGCCACACCGGCGACGAGGATCGGCAGTGCGCTCGGCGGCGGCAGCGGCTTCTTGAGCCGGAGCGCTCGCTCAGCCCGGCGCCAGGAGACCAGCGCTCCGACCGCGAGCGTCCCGCCTGCCAGGCACGCCAGCGCGGCGATCACGTCGAGGAACGCGCCCGCCTCGGCGAACGTGCCCAGCGTCGTCAGGGCGACACCGCCACCCACGAGCGCCAGTCCGGTGCGCAGCCACGCGAGTGCCGTGCGCTCGTTCGCGAGCGAGAACCGCGGATCCGGCTCACTCCCGACCCCGTACACCGACGCCGGCTTGCGGGGGCCCTCGCCTTCGCGAGGCTCCCCGGTCACGCGTGACCTCGCCAAACTGCCGAGACCGAGGCATGGCGCCGAGACCGAGGCGCGCACCCCTCGGTCTCGACGCTAGACCTCGGTCTCGCGGGAGACCTGGCAGCGCTCATGCGCTCACCCGGTCCAGCACGATCGGACCCACGGCGGCGCGGTCGCCCTCCGGGAGGATCGTCACGGCACCCTCGAGCGCCTCCTGAGCGCGCGCGAAGCGTTCCGGTGTGTCGGTGTGCAGCGTGAGCAGCGGCTCGCCGGCACGCACCACCGCGCCCGGCTTGGCGTGCAGCTCCACACCCGCGCCGGCCTGCACGGCGTCCTCCTTGCGTGCACGGCCGGCGCCGAGCCGCCACGCCGCGACACCCACGGCCAGAGCATCGAGGCCCGCCAGCACGCCGTCGGCGGGTGCGAGCACCTGCTCGGTGTGCTGCGCTACCGGCAGCGCAGCATCCGGGTCGCCGCCCTGGGCGGCGATCATGCGGCGCCAGGTATCCATCGCGCGACCGTCCTGCAGTGCGGCAGCAGGGTCGACATCCGGCTGCCCGGCGGCCGCGAGCATCTCGCGAGCGAGCGCGAGGGTGAGCTCGACGACGTCGGGTGGCCCACCGCCGTCGAGCACCTCGACCGACTCCCGCACCTCCAGGGCATTGCCGGCGGTCAGACCCAACGGGGTCGCCATGTCGGTGAGCAAAGCGACCGTGCGCACGCCGGCATCCGTGCCGAGCTCGACCATGGTGCGCGCGAGCTCACGCGCGTCCTCGAGATCCTTCATGAAGGCACCCGAGCCGACCTTCACGTCGAGCACCAGGGCGCCGGTCCCCTCTGCGATCTTCTTGCTCATGATCGAGCTCGCGATCAGCGGGATCGACTCGACCGTGCCGGTGACGTCGCGCAGCGCGTACAGCTTGCGGTCCGCCGGCGCGAGCCCGGAGCCGGCCTGGCAGATCACGGCGCCCACGTCCTCGAGCTGCGCCATCATCTCGGCGTTGCTCAGCGCGGCACGCCACCCCGGGATCGCCTCGAGCTTGTCCAACGTGCCACCGGTGTGGCCGAGCCCGCGCCCCGACAGCTGCGGCACCGCCACACCGAACGTGGCGACCAGCGGCGCGAGCGGCAGCGTGATCTTGTCGCCGACGCCACCGGTGGAATGCTTGTCGGCGGTGGGACGCGACAGCCCGGAGAAGTCCATCCGCTCGCCGCTCGCGATCATCGCCGCGGTCCAGCGGGCGATCTCGGACCGGCTCATGCCGTTGAGCAGGATCGCCATGTAGAGCGCGGACATCTGCTCCTCGGCCACGGCACCGCGCGTGTAGGCGTCGATCACCCAGTCGATCTGGGCGTCGCTCAGGGTCTCGTTGTCCCGCTTGGTGGCGATGACGTCGACGGCGGCAAACTGCTCGGTGCTCACGGCTGTGTCCCCTCGTTCAGCTCAGGCTGCCCGAACGCATCCGGCAGCACCTCGGTCATCGGCTTGATCCCGCTCACGCTATCGACCATCAGCTCCGCACCGCCGTGCTCCCACAGCAGCTGCCGGCACCGGCCACACGGCATCAGCCGCTCGCCGCGGCTGTCACAGCATGTGAAGGCGACCAGCCGACCGCCCCCGCCCATGATCAGTGCGGACACCAACGAGCACTCCGCGCACAGCGTCACCCCGTACGCGGCGTTCTCGATGTTGCAGCCCGAGATCACGGTGCCGGAGTCGGTGAGCGCCGCCGCCCCCACCGGGAACCGGGAGTACGGGGCGTAGGCGCGGGTCATCGCCTCGTACGCGGCTTCACGCAACGCCGCCCAGTCTGTGCCCGCTCTGCTCTCTGTGCTCACGTCACCATCCTGCCTCGCCTCGAGCGCGAGAGCCGTCACTTCACGTACGGCACACCCTCGGCCGCAGGCGGCCTCACCCGACCGCCGAACCCTGCCACCGCGAACAGCGTGACGATGTACGGGATCATCAGCGGGATGTTCGAGTCCAGGCTCACGCCGTAGGACCGCAGCGACTGGCTGAGCGCGTTCGCGAACCCGAAGAACAGGGCGGCAGCCACCGCCCCGGTGGGTGTCCACCGGCCCAGGATCAGCGCGGCGAGCGCGATGAAGCCAGACCCCGCCGTGATGTCGATCCCGAACGCCAGCCCCTGCCCGATCGTGAAGAACGCGCCACCGAGGCCCGCGATCGCCGACCCCAGCAGCGTGTTGCGCCACCGGGTGCGGTTGACGTTGATGCCCACGGTGTCGGCGGCCTTCGGGTGCTCGCCCACCGCACGCACCCGCAGCCCCCACCGCGACCGGAACAGGTACAGCTGCAGCAGGATCACGATCGCGTAGAGCAGGTACACCAGCAGGTTCTGCCGGAACAGCACCGGCCCGATCACCGGGATGTCGGACAGCAACGGGATCGGCAGGGCGGGCAGCCGGGACCGGTCGTTGAGGCCGTCCTGGTCGCTGAGCAGCCCCTTGAAGAAGAACGTCGTCAGACCCAGCACGAGCACGTTGAGCACCACGCCGGTGATGACCTGGTCCACCCGGTACCTGATCGAGAACCAGGCCAGCAGCGCACCCACGCCCATGCCCGCGATCGGGGCACCGATCAGGCCCACGTACGGGTTCTGGCCGGCGACCGAGGCCACCAGCACGCCTGCGAACGCTCCGGCCAGCAGCTGGCCCTCGATCGCGATGTTGACGATCCCGACGCGCTCGCACACCACACCACCGAGGGCACCGAAGATCAGCGGCGTCGCGAGGAACAGCGTGCTGGTCAGCAGCCCGGTCAGCGGCAGCACGCCGCTCTTGCCCGCCACGAGGTGGGCGAGGAAGCCCAGCAGCAGCAGGGCGCCGGCCACGATCGCCATCCAGCGCGGCGCGGACTGCTTGGTGCGCAGCTGCTGCACCAGCGCGAGCACCGCCACCACGGCAGCGCCCACCACCGGGACACCCACCGCGATCGCCGCGGGGATCTCCAGCAACGGGATCTTGATGGCCTCGGGGCCCGCCGTCAGCTGGATCTTCGAGACCCCTGAGGGCACGGTCAGCACGAGCGCGATCGCCGCGAGCGCGATGATCGCGTACCCCGCGAGCGCCCGGTTGTACCCGGGCGGCAACGGCGCCGGCGGTGCGGTCTCGGTGGGCGTCTCGAGCGCCGTCATGCCGCCACCTCCTTCGGCCGGCGGCGCGGACTCCGCTTGCGGGTCCGGTCGGGCGCCGGGAGGCGGAACACGCTGCGCACCAGCGGCGGTGCCGCGATCAGCAGCACGATCACGGCTTGCAGCACCGTGACCAGCTCGGCCTCGGTGCCGGCGCGGGAAGACATGATGCGGCCACCGGCGGCGAGCGCACCGAACAGGATGCCCGCAAGCACGGTGCCCACCGGTCTGCTGCGGCCCAGCAGCGCCACGGTGATCGCGTCGAACCCGATCGTGCCGGCCACGGAGGCGGTCAGCTTGCCTTCGGTCCCGGCCACCTGCATCGCGCCGGCCAGCCCGCACAGCATGCCCGCGAGCGCCATCGAGATGATCGTGACCTTGCCGACGCTCATGCCTGCCGTGCGCGCCGCGTCCGGGTTGACGCCCACGGCACGCATCTGGAAGCCGAGCACCGAGCGCTCCATCAGCCACCACACGCCGAAGGCGGCGACCAGCGCCAGGATGATCCCGAAGTGCAGCCGGAAGCTCATGCCCAGCAGCAGCGGCAGCCGCGCGTTCTCACCGAGGTTCGGTGACACCTGTGGAGTCGCGCTGGCGAACGCGGCCGTGCCCAGCAGCCACAGGATGAAGTACCGGGCAGTGTTGTTGAGCATGATCGTGGAGATCACCTCGTGCGCCCCGAAGCGCGCCTTGAGGAAGCCCGGGATCGCACCGGCGATCGCGCCGCCGATCGCGGCCGCGACCAGCACGAGCGAGATGTGCACGAACACCGGCAGGTCCAACGCGAACCCGACCCAGGCGCCGAGCGCGGCACCGAGCACGATCTGGCTCATGCCACCGATGTTGAACAGGCCCACGCGGAAGGTGAGGCCGATGCCGAGGCCCGCGAAGATCAGCGGTACCGCGATCGTGAGAGTCTCGGTCAGCGGCCGGATGCGGCGCTCCGGCGTGGTCGCCTCGGAGTCGTAGATCGCCCCCTGGAACAGCGCCACGTAGGACTCGCCGATCGCCCGGCCAGCCTCACGGAAGAAGTCGGTGGGACGCTGGAAGAAGTACCCGAGGGTCGCCTGCACCGCGCTGTCGCCCACGAGGATGAGGATCGAACCGATCGCGAGTGCCAGCACCACCGCACCGAGCGTGATCAGCACCGACGACGACATCATGTCGTGCAGCGCGTCGCGCACCGAGTAGGCGGCCGACGGCGCAGACTCGCTCGTCTCGTCGTTCTCGCCTTCTGACGCACTCTCCTCGGCCTCGAGCTCGTCGGGCTCCGTGGCGTCCTCGACGGCGTCCCGCGGCTGGGGACTCTCGTCCTGCGTCATCGTCCCTCCTCCTCGTCCTCGATCGCATGCTCGGGCACCGGTTCGACCGACGTCTCGGGGTCGGCGTCGAGATCGGCCTCGCCGAGCACCGTGTGGTGCTGCGCGGCCTGATCGCGTGCCTCGTCCACCGGGACTCCGGCCATCATCAGTCCGAGCACGTCGCGGTCCTCGCCGCCGTCGACCACGCCCACCAGGTTCCCCCCGCACATCACCGCGATCCGGTCCGCGAGCGCGAGTACCTCATCGAGCTCGGTCGAGACGATCAGGACCCCTGCCCCGCGGTCACGCTCGGCGACGATCCGTTTGTGGACGAACTCGATCGAGCCCACGTCGAGGCCACGGGTCGGCTGTGAGGCGACCAGCAGCGTGAGGTCCCGGGAGAGCTCCCGCGCCAGCACCACCTTCTGCTGGTTGCCGCCCGAGAGCGTGCCCACGGCGCGGTCGATCGACGTGGTCCTGACGTCGAACTCCTCCACCCGGTTGCGGGCGTTCTCCCGCAGGAATCCCACGTTGAGCGAGCCGAGGGACGAGTACGGCGGGGCCCCGACCAGGTCGAGCACGAGGTTCTCGGTGATCGAGAGGTCGGCCACGATGCCGTCGGTCGTGCGGTCCTCCGGGACGAACCCGAGGCCGCTGTCCAGCCGCTCCCGCACGCCGAGGCGCGAGATGTCGACGCCGTCGAGCTCGATGACACCCGTGTGCGGCGGGCCGACACCGAGGATCGCTTCCGTCAGCTCGGTCTGGCCGTTGCCCTGCACGCCCGCGAGCGCGACGATCTCGCCCCGCTGCACCTCGAGGCTGACGTCCTTGACCACGCCAACCCCGGCGGAGTCGTGCACCGTGAGCCCCTGGATCGACAAGGCCGTCCCGGAGGGCTGCGCCGGCGCCTTGTTCACCCCGAGGCTGACCGAGCGGCCCACCATCAGCGAGGCCAGCTCGGTCTCGGTGGCGCTCGGGTCGGCGGACCCGACGACCTTGCCGAGCCGGATGATCGTGATCGCGTCCGCGACCGCGCGGACCTCGCGGAGCTTGTGCGTGATGAAGATGATCGAGGTGCCCGCGGCCTTGAGCCGCCCCATGATGCCGATGAGCTCGTCGGTCTCCTGAGGGGTGAGCACCGCCGTCGGCTCATCGAGGATCAGCACCTCCGCCTGCCGGGAGAGGGCCTTGACGATCTCCACACGCTGCTGGGCGCCGACCGAGAGGTCCTCGACCTTCGCGTCCGGGTCGAGCGTGAAGCCGAGCGAGGTGGCAGTCTCACGCACCAGCGCCCGCGCCGCATTCAGGTCGAGCAGACCCGAGGCGTGGGTGCGCTCCTGACCGAGCACGATGTTCTCGGCGACCGTGAACACCGGCACCAGCATGAAGTGCTGGTGCACCATCCCGATCCCGGCCGCCATCGCATCACCCGGGCCGGTGAACGCGACCGGACGATCATCGAGAACGATCTCTCCGCCGTCGGGCTCATAGAGCCCGTAGAGCACGTTCATCAGCGTGCTCTTGCCGGCGCCGTTCTCGCCGAGGATCGCGTGGATCTCTCCCGGTTCGACCACCATGTCGATCGCATCGTTGGCGACGAAATCACCGAACTTCTTCGTGATCCCACGCAGTTCGAGCTTCATCGGCGCTCCTCCCACCACCCACATCGGCCGTGACCACGGACACTACTGGTCTGAACACAACTCCGGGGCGACCGCGAACGGCCACCCCGGAGTCGAACCCGTTCAGCGTGCGATCAGGGAGCGTTCGGCGACTCGATCACGAGCTCGCCGGAGATGATCTGCTCCTGCAGCTCGTTGACACGGTCGATGACCTCCTGGTCCACCTGGCCGTCGAAGTCGTGGAACTCGGCGAGCCCCACGCCCTCGTTCTCCAGCGTGCCGACGTACGGCTCGTTGGAGAAGCTGCCGCCCACCTGCTCCTCGATCGAGTCGAACACCGCGGCGCCGATCTCCGTCATCACCGAGGTGATGATGAGCGAGCCGTAGTCGGTGGTGAGGTAGCCATCGGAGTCGACCCAGATCATCGCGCCGGAGCCGTTGGCCTCGAGCGCGGCGCCCGTGCCCAGACCCACCGGGCCTGCGACCGGGAGGATGATGTCCGCGCCCTGCCCCAGGAACGTGTTGGTGAGGTTCTGGCCGTTGCTCTGGTTGTCGAAGTCCCCGGTGAAGTCACCCTGCTGGGCCTCCTTGTCCCAGCCGAGCAGCGACACGTCCTCGCCGGTGTCCTCGTTGTACTGCGCCACGCCGTCGGCGTAGCCGTCCATGAAGATCTGCACCGACGGGATCGCCATGCCGCCGTAGGTGGCGATCGTGCCGGTCTCGCTCATCGACGCGGCCACGTAGCCGCCGAGGAACGCCGCCTCGGCCGTGTTGAAGAGCAGCGGCTTGGCGTTGTCGATCTCGACCGGGTTGAACTCAGCGTCGGAGAAGCCGGAGTCCACCAGGCCGAAGTTGATGTCCGGGTTCGCCTCGGCGGCGGCCTGGATCGCGTCCTCCAGCAGGAAGCCGGCACCGATCACGAAGGTGCAGCCCTCCTGGATCATCGCGTCGATGTTCGGGGCGAAGTCGGCATCGGTGGCGGACTCGATCTCGTTGATCTCGATACCCAGCTCGGACTCGGCCCGGAGCAGCCCCTCGTGACCGGCCTGGTTGAAGGACTGGTCGTCGAAGCCACCGGCGTCCGAGACCAGGCAGGCCACGACGTCGCTGGTGGCCTCGCCACCGTCTTCGCTGGTGGTGGTGTCGTCGCCGCCGTCGGTCGTGGGGTCCTCCGCCGGGGCTTGGCCGCAGGCGGCCAGGGTGAGCGCGGCAGCAGCCAGCATGGCCGTGCCGAGAATGGACTTCTTCACGTACTTCTCCTGTCGTGGTCGCGCCCTGGCGTGGTGGTGCGAGGGCCCCCGCGCCTTCGGCGATGAGTCCGAACGGCGTGGCGAGACGATAACCCCGCGCAGGTGACGCCGGTGTTACATCGTGAGACGCCCAGGAGGTTTGTTATCCAACTGGTATCTCGCAGGCGCTCAGGGCCGGCCGTCGAGGGCGGCGATCCCCGTGAGCAGGCCGACGCCGTGCCGGATGGCGCGCTCGTCCACGACCAGGTCCGCCTGGTGCAGGTCGTAGCTACGACCACCGGGGCTGCGCACGCCCAGACGCGCCATCGCGCCATCGACGTGCTGCAGGTACCAGCCGAAGTCCTCACCCCCGAGCGACTGCTCGGTCAGCACCACCGACTGGGACCCGACCACGTAGCGTGCGGCGTCCTCGAGCCTCGCGACGCACGGCTCGTCGTTGACGACCGGCGGCACGCCACGGATGATCTCGATGTCGGTCTCGACGCCGTAGGGCGCCACGATCTGCGTGATCACCTCGTGCAGCAGGTCCTCCGCCTGCTGCCACGCGGTCTCGTCGAGGCAGCGCAGCGTGCCCGTGACCATGCCGCGCGAGGGGATCGCGTTGGGGGCCTTGCCCGCCTCGACCGCACCCCACGTGAGGTTGACGCCCGCGCGTGGGTCGATCCGGCGGCCGATCACCGACGGCGCCTGCGTGATCACCTGCCCGAGCGCGAACACCACGTCAGCGGTCAGGTGCGGTCGGGAGGTGTGGCCGCCGTCGCCGGCGAGCGTGACCGTGACCGTGTCCGAGGCCGACGTGATGGGACCGATGCGCGAACCGATGTTGCCCACGTCGATCTTCGGGTCGCAGTGCAGCGCATAGATCTCGTCGTACCCCTCGAGCACACCGGCAGCGATCGCATCGTTGGCACCGCCCGGTTGCACCTCCTCGGCGGGTTGGAACAGCAGACGCACGGCTGTGCCCAGGTGCCCCTGCCGTGCCAGCTCGGTCAGGACCAGGCCGGCACCGAGCACCACCGTGGTGTGCACGTCGTGACCGCAGGCGTGCGCGTATCCGTTGGTCGAGGCGAACGGCAGCCCGCTGGTCTCCGTCAGTGGCAGCGCGTCCAGGTCCGCGCGCAGGATCACCCGGCGCATCGCGCGGGCCTCGGTCGGGTCGGCCCCGCTGGGCGCGATGTCGCAGATCAGTCCGGTGCCCTCGAGCCGTTTCGGTTCCAGCCCGGCCCGCTGCAGCCGCTCCGCCACCAGGTCGGTGGTGCGGTGCTCCATCCGCGCCCCCTCCGGGTGACGGTGGATGTCGCGGCGGATCTCGATCAGCTCGGCTTCCAGCGCCGTTGCACGGTCGGTGATCAGCGCGGGGAGGTCGATATCAGCAAGGGCAGGCACGGCGCAAGGGTAGTCGCGCATCCACGCCACAGCCGCCCACCCCGTCCCTCCCAGCCCGGTGACTGCCGTCCCACCCCAGCCGCGCGCCGGTGAACCAGGTCCCACCACGACCCCGCCGGTGGGACCACACTCACCGCCACACCGGGGATGTGGGACCACACTCACCGCCGGACGGCGTCAGAGCAGGTCGGCGCGGTTCTCGGCGGCGAGCGCGTCGACGACCTTCTTGACCTCCTGCGCCCGGTCCACGGTGCTGACCAGCAGCGCATCCGGGGTATCGACCACGACCGCGTCGGGCACGCCCAGCACCACGACCGTGCGCCCGGCCGCAGGCACCACCATCGCGCCCTCGGCACCGAGCCCCCGCACGAGGCGGGCATCGCCGAGAACCCGGGCTCCGCCGTCGTCGGCGGGGGTCAGATCGGCGAGGGAACGCCAATCGCCGACGTCGCTCCACCCGAGCGCGGCCGGGACCACCGCGATGCCGCCCTCGGCGGCGAGCGGCTCGCTGATCGCGTGGTCGATCGCGATCCGCGTGAGTGTGCGCCACACGCGCGCGACCACCTCCTCACGCGCATCCGTGTCCCAGGCGGCAGCGATCTCGAGCAGCCCCGCGTGCATCACTGGCTGATAGCGCTGCAGGTGGCCGAGCAGCACCCGCGCCCGCGCCACGTACATGCCGCCGTTCCAGCGGTACCGGCCCGTGGCGAGGTACCCGGCGGCGGTCTCGGCGTCCGGTTTCTCGGTGAACGCGCGCACCGCGTACGAACCGGGCACCTCGAGCGGCTCCGCCATCTCGACGTACCCGAACGCCGTCGAGGGATGGTCGGCCTCGATCCCGATCGTCACCACGAGATCCCGGCGAGCCACCTCGACGGCGGTGCTCACCGCCGTCGAGAATGCCTCGCCGTCGGTGATGACATGGTCGGCGGCGAACGAGCCGATCACCACGTCCTCGTCCGGGAGCCGGTGCGCGAGCACGGCGGCGGCGAGGCCGATCGCGGCCATCGAGTCGCGCGGCGATGGCTCCACGAGCAGCCCGGACTCGCCGAGGTCCGGAAGCTGTGCGGCGACCGCCTCCGCGTGCCGGGTTCCTGTGACGACGACCACACCATCGGCGAGCGGGCGCAGCCGGTCCGAGGTCTGCTGCAGCAACGTGCGGCCGCTGCCGGTGAGGTCGAGCAGGAACTTCGGATTGCCCGCGCGCGAGAGCGGCCACAGGCGTGTGCCCGCGCCACCTGCCGGGACCACGGCGTAGAAGGAGGATCGCTCGCCCATCGGGACAGAGTAGAGGTGCCGCGGACGGTAATTACGCGAGCTTGCCCAGGCGTATATCCCGCGAGATCGCGCGGCGCCAGGCACCGTCCAGATGGCGATACGGTGTCCTGGTGACCACAACCGCCCCCCGTCGCACCGGCCAGGCGACGACGATCGCGCTGAAGCTGTTGATGGCGGTCACCGGCATCGTGTTCATCGGCTACGTGCTGCTGCACATGTACGGCAACCTCAAGGCGTTCAGCGGCCAGTTCGCGTTCGACGAGTACGCCCACCACCTGCGCGAGCTGCTCATGCCGATGCTCCCGTACGGCGGCGTCGTGTGGATCCTGCGCGTGGTGCTGCTCGCCTCACTGATCGGGCACGCCGGCTCCGCATTCGCGCTCTGGTCCCGCGCCAACAAGGCGCGCGAGCAGAAGTACGTGGTGAAGAAGGCGGTGAAGGCGACCATCGCCTCGCGAACGATGCGATGGGGTGGCGTCGCACTGCTCGCGTTCGTGGTGTTCCACGTTCTTCACCTGACCACGCACACCATCAACCCGTCCGGCACGCAGGGCGACAGCCCGTACCTGCGGTTGGTCGAGAGCTTCCAGCTGTGGTGGGTCGCTGCGATCTACATCCTCGCGATGGTGGCGCTCGGCATGCACCTGCGGCACGGCACCTTCAGCGCCATGCAGACCCTCGGTCTGACCGGCACCGTGAAGCGTTATCGGATCGCGCAGGCCGTGGCGATCACCATCGCGCTCGTCGTGGCGGTCGGCTTCGCGCTGGTGCCGCTCGGCGTCGTCGTGGGCATCATCGAGTAAGGACACCCGTGGCAGTCGACAACACCACCACCGACACCCTGACCGAGGAAGCGCCGGTCGGCGTCTCAGACGACGCCGCCGGCTTCTACACGCTCGGCGAGCCGGTCAGCGATGCCAAGGCTCCCGGCGGGCCGGTGCAGGACCGCTGGACCGAACGGATCTTCAGCGCCAAGCTCGTCAACCCGGCCAACCGGCGCAAGCTCAGCGTCATCGTGGTCGGCACCGGGCTGGCGGGCGCCTCGGCGGCCGCGACCCTCGGCGAGGCCGGCTACAAGGTCGACGCGTTCTTCTACCAGGACTCCCCCCGGCGCGCGCACTCGATCGCCGCACAGGGTGGCATCAACGCCGCCAAGAACTACAAGGGCGACGGCGACTCCACCTACCGGCTCTTCTACGACACGGTCAAGGGCGGCGACTACCGCTCCCGCGAGTCGAACGTGTTCCGACTCGCTGAGGTCAGCGCGAACATCATCGACCAGTGCGTGGCGCAGGGCGTCCCGTTCGCCCGCGAGTACGGCGGCCTCCTCGACAACCGGTCCTTCGGTGGCGTACAGGTCTCCCGCACCTTCTACGCGCGCGGCCAGACC
>NZ_JBMDXJ010000237.1:0-5564 GCF_048594945.1 Pseudactinotalea sp.
GGTCGTGGCGACGCAGCCGTATCTGGCCAGCCTCGACGTGCGGCTCCCCCCGACCTTCACCGACGCGGGCATCCGAGCAGCGCTGCGGCTGCGCGCGTCGCACCGGGACCTTGCGGTGCTGGTGCTCAGCCAGTACGTCGAGGAGCGGTACGCGACCGAGCTGATCGCCGCCAACACCGGTGGCCTCGGCTACCTGCTCAAGGACCGGGTGGCCGACGTGGAGGAGTTCCTCGCCAGCGTGGAGACCGTCGGCTCCGGCGGCACCGCGCTGGACCCCGAGGTGGTCGCGCAGCTGCTGACTCGGCGCCATCGCGACAGCAAGCTCTCCCGGTTGACCGAGCGCGAGTCCCAGGTGCTGGGGCTGATGGCCGAGGGCCGCTCCAACCAGGCGATCGCCGGATCGCTCTACATCTCCGAGGGCAGCGTCGAGAAGCACATCTCGTCGCTGTTCACCAAGCTTGACCTGGAGCCAGGCACCGCCGGCAACCGGCGTGTGCTGGCCGTGCTCGCCCACCTCGACTCACAGCCCGGAACGGAGCAGCGATGACGACCGACATCCGTATCGAGGACGCCCCGATCACTCCCCCTCCTCCCAGACGGAACGGCTGGGTGATGACGCTCGTGACCCTCACCGGAGTGGTCGTCATCGGCGCGCTGGTGCTGCAGGCGGTGGGCTTCGGGATCAGGTCCAGCGCCGACACCCGGCATGCGACCTACGCTGCCGACGTCGAGGACGTCACCGAGCTCGATGCGCGCATCTCGAGCGGTCATCTTGCGATCTCCTTCGCCGACGTCGAGGAGGCCACGCTCGAGGTCACCTCGAGCGGATGGCGCAGCGACGTCGACTGGAGGTTCGAGGTCGACGGCAACCGGCTCGTGGTTCGCGAGCAAGGGAACCGGTGGATCTGGCCCGACTTCGGCGGGTCCCGCAGCGAGGCCGAGCTGGTCCTTCCGCGCGATCTCGAGGGCGCCGTCTCCGCCGTGCTGGACGTCAGTGCGGGCGGCATGGAGGTCGACGGCGACCTCGCGGACGTGGCGATCGACGTCTCGGCAGGCTCACTTGTCCTCGTCGGTGCGAGCACCTCACTCGAGGCGAAGGTCAGCGCGGGCGACGCGACCGTGATCACCTCCGACCCGAGGACGATCTCGGTGCGTGTGAGTGCGGGTAGCTTCCACGGCACCGTGACCGGCGCGCCGCCGGAGAGCACGGATGTCCACGTGAGTGCCGGGGACGCCGACCTCGACCTCCCGGACGCCGCCTACGCCGTCAGCGGCGGTGTCTCGGCCGGCGACCGCACGATCGACGTCCGCACCGATCCCGCGTCCGAGCACAGCCTCCACGTGCAGGTCAGCGCCGGCGACGCCACCATCGGCTACTCCACCGACTGACCCGATGTCACCGCTGAGGTTCGAGAGAGCGGTGAAACCGTAGGGTGGGGTGGTGAGTTCGCCCACCGATCACCCGGGGCGGGAGGCGCTGCAGCGGCTCGTCGCGCAGGTGGTCGCCGCGGGGATCAGGCCGCTGGGCGGCCCGCACGCCTACGACGCCGAGCGCGCCGCGCAGTACCGGGCGTCCGCCGTGCTCGTGCTGTTCGCGCCCACCGACAGGCGGGCGCGGGCCACGAACGGGGTGAGCGACGCCGTCGACCTCTTCCTGGTGCAGCGCTCACCGTTGCTGCGGCACCACCCGGGTCAGATCGCGCTGCCGGGCGGGCGGCTGGAGCACGGCGAGACCGAGGTCGAGGCGGCGCTGCGTGAGACCGAGGAGGAGATCGGGCTGGCAGCGCGGCACGTGGAGGTGCTCGCCGAGCTGGAACCGGTGCTGGTCCCGATCAGCGGGTTCGTGGTGCACCCCGTCCTCGGCTGGACCGACTCCCCCGACGAGGTGAGCGAGATCGCGCCCGGCGAGGTGCTGCACACGCTGCGGGTGCCGGTCGCCGACCTGCTCGAGCCCGCCACCCGAGCCACGGTCACGATCGCTGGCCACCGCAGCGCCGGCTTCGAGCTGGACAGCGGCTGGGTGTGGGGCTTTACCGGCAACCTGCTGGACCACCTGTTCACCGAGCTCGGTTGGACACGCCCGTGGCCACGTGAGCGCGTGCACGTGATGAGCATGGACGAGGCCCGCGGCAGCCACCTGCGCGAGCCGTGACCTGCCCGCTGGCAGCCACGCCGGTGACCCTGGTCCCACCCCCCTGCAGTAGCGGTGAGTCAGGTCCGACTCACTACGGTGTCGTGGGACTGGACTCACCGCACCCTGGAAGGAGTGGGACTGGACTCACCGCTAGCGCCGGTTCAGGTGCCCGAACCGGTGCTGGGTGCGGCTGATCGCCTGCTCGCGCAGCACGGTGAGGAGCTCGCGGCGGCCGGAGGCGAGCACGCGGCCCACCAGCAGCGTCACCTCGGCCGCAGGCTCGAGCGTGGCGGGCCAGAGCGCGGCGGCGTCGCCGACCACGCGGACACGCCCGCGCACCTCGCCGGCGGCGATCCGGGCGGTGACCTCGGCTTCTGTCTCGGTGACCCACTGCTGCGCCTGCGCCCAGGCGGCCATCTGCTCGGGCAGCTCCACCTCGGGGTCGATGCTCACCTCCACCGGGACACCGGCACACTCGGCGGCCAGCAGCACCCGCAGCAGGGCGGCTCGCCCGGCGTCGGCGCTCCCCCGGACCACGAGCCCCGGCAGCGGCCGGTATCGGAAGACGTTCGACTCCGCGCGCAACCCGCTGGCGTCCAGCTCCACCGAGTACAGGCCGCGGGCGTGGGCATCGGACTCCGCTGCACTGCGCAGCCACGTGTGCTCGGTATCCGCCAGCCAGCGCCGGGATGCCTCGAGGATCGCGCCGACGCGCGGCCCGACCTCACCGGCCGAGGTGGGCGTGCGCGCCTGGCTCCACGTCCCGAGCTGGGCCACGTAGTTCGGGCCACCGGCCTTGGCACCCGGCCCCACGGCGGAGCGCTTCCACCCTCCGAAGGACTGCCGCTGCACGATCGCCCCGGTCGTGTGCCGGTTGACGTAGGCATTGCCCACCTCGACGGCGTCCAACCAGTGGGTGATCTCGGCCTCGTCGAGGCTGTGGAGACCGCCCGTGAGCCCGTATGGGGTTGCGTTCTGCCACTCGATCGCCTCCTCGAGCGTGTCGGCGGTCATGACGCCGAGGACCGGGCCGAAGTACTCGGTGAGGTGGAACGGCGAACCCGGCTGCACACCGGCCTTGACGCCGGGCGACCAGAGCCGCCCGGTCTCGTCGAGCTGACGCGGCTCAACGGCCCAGCTCTCCCCCGGCCCGAGCGTGGTGAGCGCCTCGGCGAGCTTGCCCTGCGGCGGCTCGATCACCGGTCCCATGCCGGCGCCGAGGTCGCTCGGCCAGCCCACCCGCAGCGAGCCGACGGCGTCGAGCAGCTGCCGCCGGAATCGCTCCGAGGTGGCCACCGATCCCACGAGGATCAGCAGCGAGGCGGCTGAGCACTTCTGCCCGGCGTGCCCGAACGCCGAGCGCACGGCATCGGCGACGGCGAGGTCGTAGTCCGCGCTCGGCGTCACGATCAGCGCGTTCTTGCCGCTGGTCTCGCCGTAGACGCGCGGGCCGTTCGGCCGGTCGGCGCGCCAGCCGGTGAAGAGCTGCGCGGTCTCGTAGGCGCCGGTGAGGATCACGGTCTCGACGTCGGTGTGGGTCACCAGCGCCTTTCCCACCTCGCCCTCGTCGGTGCGCACCACCTGCACGAGGTCGGGATCGACCCCGGTCTCGGTGAGCGCCTCGCGCACGGCCTCGACCGCGATCTCCGTGCATCGCGGCGTGGGCGGCGCGGGCTTGATCACGACGGCGGAGCCGGCCGCCAGCGCTGCGAGCACACCCCCGGTGGGGATCGCCACCGGGAAGTTCCACGGCGGGGTCACGAGCACCACCCGGTCGGGCTGGTGCTCGAGTCCGTCGGCGAGTGCGACGTCGTCGAGCCGCTCGGCGGAGTCGGCGTAGTAGCGGGCGAAGTCGACGGCCTCGCTCACCTCGGGGTCGGCCTCGGCCACGGTCTTGCCACCCTCGGCCGCCATGGCGGTGACGAGGTCGTCGCGGCGCCGCTCCACCGCGGCGGCAGCCGCGCGGAGCGTGCGGGCGCGGTCGCGCCCGGACCGGATGGACCACCCGGGCTGGACCTCGATGGCGCGCGAGATCACGCCGTCGACCGCTGATTGATCGGTGAGCACTCCAGAGGTGGGCTCGCCGGGGTCGGCGGCGACGAGCTCGGCGGCACGGGAGCGGACCTCGGGAACGGCCGGATCGGCGTCGGGCGTGTTGGCGAAGGTCTCGGTGATCGCGGGGCGTGAGGTGGTGCGGCGGGGGCCGCTCGCGGTGGTGGCGGAGGCGGCCACGCTGCGGCGGAAGCGTCGCTCCTGATCGGCCAGGGCGTCCTCTCCGCCGGCGAACAGCGCGTGCAGGAAGTTCTCGGGAGCGGCGTTCTCCTCGAGTCGGCGCACGAGGTAGGAGACCGCGACATCGAAGTCGGCGCGTGCGACCACGGGCGTGTAAAGGATCACGGGGCTGGTGTGGCCCACGTCGGCGCGGACCGCGCGCGCCTGTGAGGGGGCCATCCCCTGCAACATCTCCACGTCCATCGCGGCCGCGACCCCGCGGCGGGTGGCGAGCAGCGAGGCGAACGCGACGTCGAAGAGATTGTGGGAGGCGACCCCGATCCGGAGGGTCTCGCAGACCTCGGGGCGGAAGGCGCGCTCGAGGAGGCGCAGGTAGTTGGCGTCGACCTCGTCCTTGGTGGGATACGGCGCCTGCGGCCAGCCGTGCAGCTCGGCCTCGACCCGCTCCATCGCGAGGTTCGCGCCCTTGACGAGCCGGATCTTGATGCGCGCGCCACCCCGCTCGTGGCGGCGCTGAGCGAACTCGATCAGCCGCTCGAGAGCGGCGGGCGTGTCGGGGAGGTAGGCCTGCAGCACGATGCCGGCCTCGAGGTGGATGAACTCGGGCTCGCTGAGCATGGCCTCGAACACGTCGAGGGTGAGCTCGAGGTCGCGGTACTCCTCCATGTCGAGGTTGACGAACTTCGGCGGGTGCGCGGCCGCGGCGGCGCGGTAGAGCGGCCGGAGCCGCTCGAGCACGCGCGCGGTGGTGCCGGCCGTGTCCCAGGTGCTGATCTGGGAGACCAGAGAGGAGACCTTGATGGAGACGTAGTCCACGTCGGCGCGCTCGAGCAGAGCGCGCGTGCGCTCGGCGCGGGCCTGCGCCTCCGCCTCGCCGAGCACCGCCTCGCCGAGGAGGTTGATGTTGAGGCGGTAGCCCTCCGCACGCGCCGCCGCGAGGTGCTTGCCGAGCGCGGGGTCGCGCGAGTCGACGAGGAGGTGGCCGACCATCTGGCGCATGCGAGCCCGGGCGACGGGCACGACGACACCGGGGGCGACGCGGGCCGCGAGGGCGCCGGCGCGCGGACCGTCTCGGTCGACTGCTGGCCGAGCCGGAGGGTCGGGAACTGCTGTTCACGCTCACCGACGAGGTCCTGCGCATCGCCCGGCCGCCGCGCTCGGTCGCCCGGCTGCGCGCGCTCGTGGCGGGGGGACTGCC
>NZ_JBMDXJ010000238.1:0-14125 GCF_048594945.1 Pseudactinotalea sp.
CTGTTAATGCGGGGTGTTCACGGTTGGTCTGTGAATTCGGCATGGGGGTGGGAAGGTGGGGGTGTGAGCAGGGTGATGGGGGCGACGTGGTTGTCGCGGGTGGTCGAGGTGGCCGGCGAGGTTGCCGCGACCTCCAGCAAGCGCGCGAAGGTCGATGCGCTCGCCGGACTCCTCGGAGAGCTCGACCTCGACGAGGTGATTCCCGCCGTCGGGATGCTCGTGGGCAAGCCCCGGCAGGGGCGAACCGGGGTGGGGTCGCGCACCCTCTCGGGTGTGCGTCCCGATCCGAGCCCGACGGCGTCGCTCACCATCCTGGAGATCGACTCGGCCTTGGAGACCCTCGCCCGGGCGGAGGGGCCAGGCTCGGCCGGCATCCGCGCCGACACCCTGCGCGAGTTGTTCGGGGCTGCGACGGCGGACGAGCAGGACTTCCTGGCTCGCGTGCTGCTGGGCGACATGCGCACGGGCGCGCTGGACGCAGCGTTGCTCGATGCGGTCGCGGCGGCGACGGATGTCGCCGCACCGATCGTCCGGCGTGCGGCGATGCTGACCGGATCTGCCGCGAGGACCGCGCACCTCGCGCTCGCGGGCGAGGACCTCACGCAGGTGGGACTGACGGTCGGGGTGCCGGTGCTCCCGATGCTGGCCGGCACGGCGGCGTCGGCAACCGAGGCGGTCGACATCGCGGGTGAGTCGTCGGTCGAGGCGAAGCTCGACGGTGCCCGGCTGCAGGTGCATCGCCACGACGGCGTGGTGCGTGCCTATACTCGGAGCCTCGCCGATATCACCGAGCGGGTGCCGGAGGTCGTCGCGCTGGTCGAGTCGCTGCCCGGCGGCGACCTCATCCTGGACGGCGAGACGCTCCGCCTCGGCGAGGACGGGAAGGCCAAGCCGTTTGCCGAGACGATGAGCAGGTTCGGCAGCCAGGACGGCGGGTTCGCTGAGCTCTCGACGTTCTTCTTCGACCTGCTGCACGCCGACGGCGACGACCTGCTCGATCAGCCGCTGCGCCGCCGCCGGGCGATGCTCGCCGAGCGGGTGGGCGAGCACCTGGTCCCCGGTGAGGTGACCGACGACCCGGCCACGGCCGAGCGCGTGCTCGCCGACGCCCTCGCAGGCGGGCACGAAGGCGTGGTCGTCAAGGCGATCGACTCCACCTACGAAGCGGGGCGGCGCGGCAAGCGGTGGCTCAAGGTCAAGCCCGTGCTCACGTACGACCTCGTGGTGCTCGGCGCCGAGTGGGGCTACGGGCGCCGCACGGGTTGGCTGTCGAACCTCCATCTCGGCGCGCTGGACCCGGAGGGCGAGTTCGGGCCGCCCGGCGGGTTCGTCATGGTCGGCAAGACGTTCAAGGGGCTCACGGACGCGCTGCTGCGTTGGCAGACCGAGTACTTCCCCACGATCGCGACCCGCGAGGAGCCGGGCGTGGTCATGGTCGAGCCGAGCACCGTCGTCGAGATCGCGATCGACGGAGTCCAACGCTCCACCCGCTACCCGGGCGGGGTGGCGCTGCGGTTCGCGCGCGTCAAGCGCTACCGCACGGGCGCGGATGCGAAGCCGGCCACCGAGGCCGACACGATCTCCGCGCTGCGGGCCCTGCTGCGGTAGGTCGACGCGCGGCGCGTTCGCTTGCCGCGGACAGCGATGGGGAGGTCTATCCTCGACGCCCCTTCCGCGCCCGCTTAGCGTGTCGGGAGGGTTCGCGGCAGTGGAGGACAAGAGGTACGTGAGTTCGAGATCTGAGACGACGTCGTCTGCACTGGACCGTCTCCGAGCCGACGTGGACGAGGTCGCGGGGATCCTCGCCGTCGGTCGCGCTGCGGTCCCGCGGCTGGCGATGGGCACCGACGACGAGGGCGTGGTGCACGTGGGGATGGACCAGCGCGGTGACGTGGTCCGGCTCGACCTCGACCCACGCTGGCGGGACACGCTCTCGGCCGACGGGCTCGGCGGCGCCGTGTCCGACGCGCTGCAGCAGGCCGTGCAGGTGCGCACGGGGGACTGGGCTGCGGCTGTCGCGGCCAGCTACCCGGTGCGGCCCGCCGACAGGAGCGGGCCCGCGCCCGGGCGCGTCCCGCACGCCGCGCCGCGCGCCGATGGTCCGGTCCGCGTGGGCCGCGACAGCCACGGACCCGTGGTCACGATCGCCCCCGGGTGGAGCGCCGACACCGACGACACCCGGGTGCGGCAGGCGCTCCTCGAGGCCCTCACAGCCTCCCCTCGGCCCGCGACCGGTGCGCCTACAGCCCGCCCGGTCGAGGTGCGCGACCTCGCGCTGCGCACGCGGGACTCGCTGCTCGACGGCGCCGAGGATCTGCCCCGGTTCATGCGTGCCCCGGTCCAGGAGTCGGTCGAGCGAGTGCACGACGACGTCGCTCAGGTGCTGTCCCTGCCGCTCGCCGGGGAGGGGCTCGCCTCGGGCGAGCTCGGCACGTACGCCTCGCGCCTGCACGAGTGCCTGTGGCTGGTCGAAAGGCCGGCAGGACTCCCGGAGGCAGCCGAGGCATGGGCCGCCTCGGCATCGGGCCTGACGGCGGGACTGGCGTCTGCGCGCACATCGCCACGATCGGTGTTCTCGCGGTTTCGACGCCGCGCGACCGCCTGAGTAGCCGTCAGGTGGGAGGAGCCTCCGGCGGCTGCGCGAGACGGGCGGCGCGGGTGCTGCGCACGATGTCGATGCTGAGCACCACGAGCGCGCCCCACACGAACGCGAAACCCCACCACCGGGCCGGCGACATCTGCTCGCCCAGCACCAGCACGCCCGCGATCAGCTGCATCACCGGCGTGATGAACTGCGTCATCGCCACCGTGGCCAGCGGGAGCCGCCGGGCCGCGGCGGCGAACAGCACGAGCGGGATCGCGGACGCCACGCCGCTGCTGATCAGCAGCAGCGAGTGACCGAGCGTTCCGCCGACGCCGACGTCGAGCCCGAACGTCGAGCCTCCGCTCGCCACGAGGTAGGCGAGATAGCCGAGCGCGGGCAGCAGCAGCACCACGGTCTCGATCGACAGGCCGGAGATCGCGGTCACACGCGAGCCGATCTGGTTCTTCGTGAGGCCGTAGAGCCCGAACGTGAACGCCAGCGCAAGGGCGATCCAGGGGACCGTGCCGAGCCCGACCGCCATCACCACGATGCCGACGCCCGCGACTCCGAGGGCCGCCCACTGCAGAGGCCGCAGCCGCTCGCGCAGCACCACCACCGCGAGCCCGGCGCTGACGAGCGGGTTGAGGAAATACCCCAGCGAGGCGTCCACGACCCGGCCGATCGAGACGGCGATGACGAAGATCAGCCAGTTGGACGCCAGGAACACCGCGCCGAGCGCGATCCGCCCCAGCAGCCGCCGGTCCGAGAGCAGCGCCCGGGTACGGCGCAGCGTCCCGGTCACCGCGAGCACGATCAGGCACACGAGGAACGTCCACACCACGCGGTGCGCACTGATCTCGACCGGGCCGGCGGGGGCGAGCAGCGAGATGAACAGCGGGAACACGCCCCACAGCCCGAACGCGCCGAGCGCCGCGGCGAGACCGCGGCGCTCCGGGGAGGGTGAGACGTCCATCTCGCGGAACGGTACGCCGATTCCTGCGCGACGGCGTGCACATCTCACGCGCCTACACTGGTCGGCGGGCCAGGCCCAAGCCCACGTCCACTGCAGAGAGAGAACCGTGTCCGAGCCGCTGCGCGTGGCCGTCGTCGGAGCCGGCCCCGCCGGCATCTACGCGGCTGACATCCTGAGCAAGACCGACCTCGACGTCTCGATCGACCTGTTCGAGCGGCTTCCCGCGCCGTACGGGCTGGTGCGGTACGGCGTCGCCCCCGACCACCCGCGGATCAAGCAGATCATCGTGGCCCTGTACAAGGTGCTGCAGCGCGGTGACATCCGGCTGATCGGGAACGTCGACTTCGGGACCGACATCACGTTGGCGGACATCCGGGAGCACTACGACGCCGTGATCTTCGCCACGGGCGCGATCCGTGACGCCTCGCTGGAGATTCCCGGCATCGACCTCCCCGGCTCCTACGGCGCGGCGGACTTCGTGTCCTGGTTCGACGGACACCCTGACGTGCCGCGCACGTGGCCGCTGGAGGCCACGCAGGTCGCGGTGCTGGGCAACGGCAACGTGGCGCTCGACGTGGCACGCATCCTCGCCAAGCACCCCGAAGACCTCGTGCCCACCGAGATCCCCGCGAACGTCGAGGAAGGGCTGCGGGCCAGCCCGGTCACCGACGTGCACGTGTTCGGTCGCCGCGGCCCCGCGCAGGTGAAGTTCTCGCCGCTGGAGCTGCGCGAGCTGGGCCACGTGCCCGACGTCGACATCGTGGTCTACCCCGAGGACTTCGACTTCGACGAGGGCTCCGAGGAGGCGATCCGCTCCTCCAACCAGACCAAGCAGGTCGTCAAGACCCTCACCGACTGGACGCTGCGCGATCCGAGCGAGCTGACCGCCTCGCGCCGCATCCACCTGCACTTCCTGCACCGCCCGGCCGAGATCCTCGGCACGGACGCGGTCACGGGCATCCGCACCGAACGCACCGAGCTCGCCGGCGACGGCACCGTGCGCAACACCGGCCGTTTCGAGGAGTTCGAGGTCCAGGCGATCTACCGTGCGGTCGGCTACTTCGGTTCCCCGCTCGCCGACATCCCGTTCGACGACGCTGCGGGCGTCATCCCCAACGCCGGTGGGCGGGTGCTCGACGAGCGCGGCGAGCACATCCCGGGCGTCTACGCCACGGGGTGGATCAAGCGGGGTCCGATCGGGCTGATCGGCAGCACGAAGTCGGACGCGCGCGAGACGATCGAGAACCTGACCCAGGACGCGGTGAGCGACCCCGAGAGCTTCCGCTCCGCCGTCGTACGCGATCCCGCCGCGATCCTCGACAAGCTGAGCGAGTCGGGGGTTCCGTTCACCACCTGGCACGGCTGGGAGGTGCTCGACGCGCACGAGCGTGCGCTCGGCGAGGCCGCCGGGCGCGAGCGGATCAAGGTCGTCCCGCGTGAAGACATGACCGACATCTCGCGTTCCGCGCTCGTCTGAGGAGGAACCGCCGGCGCCGCCCGTACGTTCTTCAGGTGACGCACGAGAGGGAGACGCCGTGGGGCACGGGCATCACAACGGCCTGAAGACGTTCGGGCTGTTCGCCGTGATGTGGGCCGTGCTGCTCGGGGCCGGCGCGCTGATCGCCACGATGACCCGCAGCCCGGGTGTGATCTGGCTGTTCGCCGCGTTCGGGCTGATCGGTACGTTCGTCTCGTACTGGCGCTCGGACGTGATCGCGGTCCGCGCCATGCAGGCGTTCCCGGTGAGCGAGGCCGAGGCGCCCGTGATGTACCGGATCGTGCGCGAGCTGGCTCAGTCCGCGAAGCAGCCGATGCCGCGACTGTACGTCGCACCCACCGACGCACCGAACGCGTTCGCGACCGGCCGCAGCCCGCGGAAGGCGGTCGTGTGCTGCACCTCCGGGATCCTGCAGATCCTCGACGAGCGGGAGCTGCGCGGGGTGCTCGCGCACGAGCTGATGCACGTCTACAACCGCGACATCCTCACCTCCTCGGTGGCGGCGGCGATGTCCGGACTGCTGACGTCGGCGGGTCAGTTCATGCTGTTCTCCGGCGGGCGGGGCCGCGGCGGCAACCCGTTCGCGCTCCTCGGGATGGTGCTGATGGCGCTGCTCGCGCCGGTCGGTGCTGCGGTGATCCGGATGGCGATCTCGCGGACCCGGGAGTTCGACGCCGACGAGGATGGCGCCACGCTCTCCGGCGACCCGCTGGCGCTCGCTGACGCGCTGCGCAAGATCGAGGGCGGTGCGTCGGCGCGCCCGCTGCGGGCGGAGGGCGAGCTGATCAACGTCGCCCCGATGATGATCGCCAACCCGTTCCGCGGCGCCGGCCTGGTCCGCATGTTCGCGACCCACCCGCCGATGGAGGACCGCATCGCCCGCCTCGAGACGATGGCGATGCGCTGAGCCGGTCCCGGCTCAGGCGAATCGTCGAACCTGGTCCCGGCGGTGGCCCCAGACCGTGAGGGCGGCGAGGACCACGACCCACACGGCGAGCATCACGAGCGAGGTCGCACCGACCGGCTCGCCGGTCAACGCGACCAGCACCAGGTCGGTCGCCCCGCGGGTGGGCACGAACGGTGCGATCTGCTCGATGAACTCCGGAGCGGTGGAGTCGTCGAAGAACATCCCGCCCGCCACGGCCAGCGGAAGGAACCCGATGCTGTTCGCGATGAGCGCCACCCGCATCGACATCAGGTAGCCCATCGCCAGCCCCATCAGGGTGAAGGTCACCACGACGGCCAGCAGTGCGCCGGCGGCGAGCAGCACGCGTGGCGCGGGTGCCGCCGCGGCAGTGAACAGGCCGGCCACCACCAGGATCGGGATGATCGCGGCAGCGACCACCACGAGACCGACGAGCAGGTGCCCGAACATCTGCGGGACGATGCCACCGGGCAGGGTGCGCACATAGTTCCCCCAGGTGGACTCGCGCTGGGCGGCGATCGCGATGCTGAAGTGGCCGACGCACGCCATCAGCGCACCGAACACCACCAGGGTCGCGGTGCCGGAGGTGATGGCCGCGGCATCCTGCCCGATGAAGGGCACGACGAAGAACACCATCACGCCCACGGGCACGAGCGCCACGGTCAGGAACATCGTCGGTGTGCGGATGTTCTCGACGAGGTTCCGCCGGGTGTAGGTCAGGGTCAAGGAAGACATGCCAGTGCCTCTCGGGTCAGCTGGCCCGCCGGTCGCCGGTGATCGCCAGGAAGGCGTCCTCCAGCGAGGCGGACTCGATCTCGATGTCGGTGAAGGACGCACCGGTGGTGACCAGTTCTCGCACCAGTGCTCCGGCGTCGTTGGTGAGCAGGTGCGTGCGGTCGGCATCGCGCTCGACGGAGGCGACCTCGGCCAGCTCGGGCAGCACCGGGTCGGTCAGGGTGACCCGCTTGAGCTTGACGCGGCTGCGGATCTCGTTGATGCCGCCGTCGGCGATCACGCGTCCCTGGTCCTTCACCACGACCCGGTCGGCGAGCGCCTCCACCTCGTCGATGTAGTGGCTGGTCAGCAGCACCGCGCCGCCCTCGGCGTGGAACGAGCGGATGCCTGCCCACAGGGCTCGGCGGGCGTCGACGTCGAGCCCGGTGGTGGGTTCGTCGAGGAACACCAGCCGTGGCCGACCCGCGAAGGCCAGCGCCACGGCGACCCGCCGCTGTTGCCCGCCGGAGAGTCCGCCGGCCTGGCGATCGGCGAGCGAGCCGAGGTCGAATCGGTCGAGCAGCTCGGTTCGGTCCACGGGGTCCGGGAAGTGTGCCGAGACGAAGTCCACCAGCTCGGCCACCCGCCAGGTCTCCGGGAGTCCGGTCTCCTGCGGCGTCACACCGATGAGGCGGCGGGTCGCCTCGCTGCGTGGGTCACCGCCGCACAGCTCCACGCTGCCGGAGGTGGGCCGCAGCAGGCCGGTCATGACGTTGATGAGGGTGGACTTGCCGGCGCCGTTGGGGCCGAGGAGTCCGAGCACCTGACCGGCCGGGATGTCGATGCTGACGCCGTCGAGCGCCGTCTTCTCGTCGTACCGGCGGGTGAGGTCGCGGGTGCGGGCGAGGATGGTCATGAGATGGCCTCCGGGACCGGATGGTGGGGGTCGGACATGATCGACGGGAGGGCGCCGAAGGCGAACGGCGCCGGGTCGCCGTGCGGGACCACCGGCCACGCCTGGCCGGTCCCGCCGCGCGCCAGCACCAGTTCGGCAACGTCGGCGACGCGCTCGGGCTCGAGCACCGCCACGCCGAGATCCTTGATGAACGGCACCGCCTCGCCCAGGATCGGAGTGTCGATGAAGGTGGGGCAGACCGCGTTCACCGTGATGCCCTGCTCGATCACGAGTGGAGCGACGGAACGGATCAGACCGACCACGGCGTGCTTGGTCGCCGAGTAGAGCGCGTTCATCGGGCTCTCGCTCAGTCCCGCCAGGCTGGAGGTCGCCAGGATCGCCCCGGAACCGCGCTCGGTGAACGCCTCCAGCGCGGCGTGCATCCCGAACACCACGCCATCGAGATTGACCGCGACCAGATCGCGGTAGTGCTCGGGCCGAAACTCCTCCACGAAGCTGCCATGCTCGCCGATCCCGGCGTTCAGCACAGCGACGTCGAGGCCGCCGAAGCGCTCGATCGCGGTGCGGACCGCGGCGAGGTTGTCCTCGAGCCGTGTGACGTCCGTACGAACGAACACTCCGCCGATCTCCCGTGCGGTCGTCTCCCCGGCTGGATCCAGGTCGGCGACGACCACGCGGGCACCTGCGGCCGCGAAGCGGTGAGCGATGGCCGCGCCGATCCCGCCGGCGCCGCCGGTCACGAGTGCGACCTTGCCGTCGAGGGTGTTCATGACTGCTCCTTCGTGGCTGAATCTGGCTTGGTGGCGTGGTCGATCGCGACGGTGATCTCCCGCAGGTAGCGATCGAGGTCCAGGTCGGGGTCGCGCTGGAGCGCCGTCGGCACGAGGTCGATCGCGCTCCGGACGATCCGTGCCATCACGGTCACGTCGAAGTCGCGGAACTCGCCGCTCTGCTGTCCAGCAGTGAACAGCTGCTCCAGCGGGAGCAGCATCTGTCGGTCGAACTCGCCCGGGTCGGCGTCGGGAAGGTCGGCGAGACCGCCACCGGTGAGGATCTCGACGATCGCGACCATGCGCGACGGGTAATCCCGCATGTACTCCAGGTTCGAGGAGACGTAGGCGCGCAGCTGGCCCGCGGGCGTGGTCTCGGCATCGACCTTGGGTCCCATGAACGTCGCGGCGTCGGTGTAGACGGTGGTGACCACCTGGTTGATCAGCTCGGCCTTGCCGGCGAAGTGATACGAGATCAGCCCGCGGCTGATGCCCGCGCGGGCGCCGATCTTGCCCATCGAGGCGCGGTGATATCCCACCTCGGCGATGGTCTCGACGGCGGCGGTCACGATCTGGGCCCGCCGCGCCTCCTCGATGAAGGAGCGTGATTGGCCGGTGGGATCAATATCTGGCACCATGGCCAAAAAATAGCACATAGTGCCAGGATGGCGTGACTCAGCCGGCCGGGAGCGGTCGACTATCCGACGCTGTCGCCGCCCACCACGATGCGATCCGCACTCCTCATCACTGCCTCCCGGATGCGTACGCGAGAAAGATCATCTCGTCGGCATCGGGCCCGACCTGCCCTCGATCCCAGTCGCCCCAGATGTTCTCGACGGCGAAGCCCGCCTCCTGCAGGCTGGTGCGGATCTCCTGCTCGCTCCGGAAGCGGAGTGTCTCGGCATGGGCGATCTCGCTGCCGTTGGGCAGGACCCGGTGCCCCACATGGGTCTGGACGAACGACTCCGAGGTCCCCACGACCTCGGTGACCTCACCCCAGGAACGGAACACTCCGCCGTCGGGGTGCTCACGGGAGATCTGGGTGCGCTCGCGGGTCCATCGAGCGGACCAGCCGCGATCGGGCTGCCGGGACTCGAAGGCGAGATGGCCGCCGTCGGTCAGGATGCACCGGATCTGGCGCAGCGTGGAGAGCCACTCCTCGTCCTCGAGGAAGTACTGCGCCACGTGGCCCATCATCACCACGAGGTCGGCGGCGCCGATGGGAGCATCAGCAGCGGTGCCCTGGACCCAGGTTGGCAGGTCACCGCCGTCGCGGCGGCGGGCGGCATCGATCATCTCGGCGCTCGGGTCCACGCCGATCGCGCGGAATCCCCGCCGGGCGACGTCGACGGCGAACACGCCGGTGCCGCACCCGAGGTCGAGCACGGTGCGCGCCCGCAGGTCCGCAGCGAGCGCGAGGTAGAAGTCGTGATCGCTGCGCCCCTCGCACTCGGCGTCGTAGGTCGCCACGGCTCTCGGGTCCTCGGTCCAGCGTGTGCTCACCGTCCCAGCCTGGCGCGGGCGGCAACTCTTTACTCGCGCGTCGCCCGGGTCCGCCCCGCGTACTCGCGCCAGACCCACTCGGGGATCGCGGCGTGGATCTCGGCGAGGACCTGGAGGTGGGTCTGCAGGATCGCCGGCGTCAGGTTCGTGGGGGCGTGCGAGACCAGGAACGCGCCGCGCAGGTGGATCTCGGTGACCGAGGCGGGCGCCACGTTGAGCAGCTCCATGAGCCGCGGGTGCATGAAGGCCGAGGCGTACCGCGCGTCCTCGGTGTCGACCCGCCAGTGGTGGTTGAAGGTGGCCGACTCGAAGCGCACCCGCTGGCTCGTGAAGGCGTCGTCCTCGGACCGGTCCACGATGCTCACCGGCGGCAGCAGGTTCGGTAGCTGATAGGCGATGAGCTGCTCCACCTCGAGGTAGTACCCGCCGCCGCGCTCGAAGTGGTACGCGTACGCGGGCCGGCCGGCGAACTCGCCCGTGAGCAACTCGGAGTACTTGGCGCGCTTGTCCTCGTTGTGCTCGTTGGGCGGTTGGCACGTGCGTAGCGCCAACGTGTGCTCACGCGGGATGTGCTTGCCCTTCGCGAACCAGGACCAGCCGACCTGCGCGGCCCAGTCGCGCATCCGGCGGCGGCGCGGGATCCGCGCCACGGCCTGCCGCAGCAGCACGACCGACGCCCAGATCGCGCCGATCACCGCGGTCACGATCATGAGGACCGCCGAGACCGCGATGCCGCCGTCAATCACGGCGATGCCCCCGCCGTACGGCGACTCGAGCGCCGCGCACGTCACCCCGGTGGACAGCACACCGACGCCGGTGACGATGGAGCCGATCGTGCGCGAGGTGCGCTTGCGGGCACGCCTGCTCGCCGAGGTGCGCCTCGTGGTCCGGTTGCTCATCGCTCGCCCAGCGTAGGAGCCGCCCGACGGCGGAGACCGCCTCGGTCATGGGTGGTTCTGCCCGGTCAGGGGTAGTGTGACGCACGGTCCGCGACACGGTACGGCTCGTGCACCACGCCGATCTGGCCGCGCTGCGCAGCGGAGCGCTCGTCACGAAGCTCGCAGGGATCCCGTCTTCGTGCTCGACTTCCTCATCCCAGCTCGGGTCGCTGACCCGGGACCTTCGTCCCACACCTGGGGCCGTCCCTCGAGGCGAGGATGGTGAGTGGTCGGTCCCGGAACCGAGCTCCGTCCTGAGGAGGGCACACGTGTCCGAACGCCAGATCTCCACCTCCGTTCTCGTCATCGGGACAGGTGGCGCCGGGTTGCGCACCTCGATCGAGCTGGCCGAGCGTGGCGTCGACGTGCTCGCCGTGGGCAAGCGGCAGCGCTTGGATGCTCACACGACCCTTGCGGCCGGCGGCATCAACGCCGCGCTCGCCACGATGGACGCGGAGGACTCCTGGCTGCAGCACGCCGCCGACACCATCAAGGAGAGCTACTTCCTCGCCGATCCGGAGACGGTGCGGATCGTCACGCAGGGCGCCGAGCGGGGGATCGCCGACCTCGTGGACTACGGGATGCCGTTCGCCCGCGAGGACGACGGCCGCATCTCGCTGCGGTTCTTCGGCGCGCACACCTACCGCCGCACCGCCTTCTCGGGCGACTACACCGGGCTCGAGATCCAGCACACCCTGGTTGCGCGGGCCGCACAGCTGCGCGTGCCGATCCTCGACAGCGTCTACATCACGCGGATCCTCGTCCGCGACGGCGTGGTCTTCGGCGCCTACGGGTTCGACCTCGATGACGGGACGCGCGTGCTCATCCATGCCGACGCCGTCGTGCTCGCCGCCGGAGGCCACACGAGGATCTGGCGACGGACCTCCTCACGCCGCGACGAGAACACCGGCGACGCGTTCCGGCTGGCCGTGGACGCGGGCGCGCGGCTGCGCGACCCGGAGCTGGTGCAGTTTCACCCGTCCGGGATCGTGGAGCCGGAGTCGGCGGCCGGCACCCTGGTCTCGGAGGCAGCGCGTGGCGAGGGCGGCGTGCTGCGGAACGCGCTGGGCGAGCGGTTCATGGAGCGCTACGACCCGGACCGGATGGAGCTGTCCACGCGGGACCGGGTGGCGCTGGCCGCGTACACCGAGATCGCGGCGGGCCGCGGCACCTCGAACGGCGCCGTGTGGCTCGACGTCTCGCACCTGCCCCGCGAGCAGATCATGACCCGGCTCCCGCGCGTCTACCGCCAGATGCTCGAGCTGCAGATGCTCGACATCACCACCGACCCCATCGAGGTGGCGCCCACGGCGCACTACTCGATGGGTGGCGTCTGGGTGCGGGCCGAGGACCACAGCACCGACGTCGCGGGACTGTTCGCCGTGGGGGAGGCCGCGAGCGGCCTTCACGGCGCCAACCGGCTCGGCGGCAACTCCTTGATCGAGCTGCTCGTGTACGGCCGGATCGTCGGCCAGGCAGCCGCCGAGTACTCGGCAGGGCTGACGGCGCAGCACCGCGATCGCGACGCCGTCGCCTTCGCGCGTGCCGAGATCGCCGAGCTGCTCGCCGCCGACGGGCCCGAGAACGTGCGCGCGCTGCAGCGGGCCGTGCGGGACATGATGACCGAGCGAGCCGGTGTGGTCCGCGACGAGCAGGGCCTGGCGGCCGGGCTCGAGGAGCTCGACGAGATCGACGCACGCATGACACGCATCGGGGTGCACCCCGACAGCGCCGGGTACGGCGATCTCGCGCACGCGTTCGACCTCAAGGGCTCGGCGCTCGCCGCGCGCGCCACCCTGGACGCCGCGCGGGAGCGGCGCGAGTCGCGCGGCTGCCACAACCGCTCCGACCACCCCGAGATGGACCCGACGATGCAGGTGAACCTCGTCTGGTCGCCGCAGCACGGCGTGGTCCGCGAGCAGATCGCTGCGGTCCCTGAGGGCGTCGCCGACCTGATCGACCGCGAGGAGGTCTCCACCGCGGGCAAGCTCGTGGAGTGAGCGAGCGTCAACAGTCGCCCACCACGTAGACCGGTGCGTGCATGCGGACGATCACGCCGTTCTCCGCGCTCGCCTCCACCGCCATGTCGGAGGTGGTGCCGTCCACGGTGCGACCCGTCACGTCGAGGTAGACGAGGTCGTAGTCGACGCCCTCGTAGGAGAACGACTCGATCGGTGCCTCCGGATGGGCCGACCGGACCTCCGCGACGCTCTGACCGAGCGTGACGCCGCCAGGCCCGTCCACGGTCACGGTCGCGCTCGGTACGGGGTCGCCGTCGAGCCACACCCACCATCCGGTCGCACCGGGATCGCCTTCGGGATGCACGAGTCGCAACCCGCCCCAGGTGAGCACCGTGCTGTCCGCCGAGCAGATGTTGTCGCCGGCCACGGGCTCGCTGTTGCCCGACCCGAGCGCCTCGGTCACCGCCTCGATCGCCCCGGTGGCCGGGTCGGAGTAGGGCAACAGCTGCAGCGTGGTGCCGTCGGGGGAGAGGAGCTCCAACCCGTCGGTGCGGATCCTCACGGTGGCGACCTCGGTGTCGGGGGTGTCCTCGGCGGTCGGGGTCGGCGCGGCTCCGAGGCGCAGCAGGGCCACACTGGTGGTCCACGGCGCAGCCGTCCCGATTCGTTCCCACGTGAGGATGTCGGTGCTGCGGTAGATGCCGCCGGCCGCGGGTGGATCGTCCGGGGTGCGCGGCACGTAGGCGTCCACGGCCAGCCATTCGCCGTCGCCCGGGTTGAGACCGGTGAGCACGACCCGATCGGGTGAGGTCGCTCCCAGCGACCAGGTGGTGCCGTCCGGGCTGGTGCCGGCGGCTCCGATCGGGACACCGATCTCGGAGTTGTCGCGCGGGTCCGGCAGCGGCTCGCCGCCCACGAACCCCCACTCCTGCCCGTTGTGCGCCACATCGATGAGGACGATCCGTTCGTCCAGCGCCATCCGTGTCCAGGTACGTGTGTCCGTGCTGGTGAAGAGCACCCTCATGCAGATCCGGTACGCGCACTCGGTCGCGGTGGCGATCCACCGGCCGTCGCCGTAGCCCACCGAGGTCATGCCCTGGTACAGGAACTCGCCGCTCCCGGCCAGCTCGGCGTTCTCGTACGGGTCGGTCGTGGCCACGCGCTGCCACGCGGCACCGTCGTCGCTGCGGTAGATGGCGCCGCTGGAGGCGTCGCCAGCGCCGCCCTCCTCAGCGAACGACCGGTCGCCCACGGCGACCCACACGCCGTCGCCATAGGCCACTGCCCTGAGTGGATCGATCACCTCGATCGCCTCGCTCCAGGTGCTGCCGTCGGCGCTGGTG
>NZ_JBMDXJ010000239.1:0-3864 GCF_048594945.1 Pseudactinotalea sp.
CCAGAGAGCGCCGAGGCCGACAGCCACTGCATCCGGTCCAGCCGCCAGCATGCCGTGCCAGAAGGCGCGCGCCCGGCGGCCATCCCAGTCGTCGGCACGGATCGTGACGGTGCGCGTGTTGTACAGGCCGCGCGCGACACGCCCCCAGGTCCCGGCGTCGACTAGCCGCCGTCGACTGTGTGCCGACAAGCCAGCATGCTCACACTGATGGGCGGCGACGAGGCCGGCCTGATCGGCGGCCAGTGTGAGCAATGGCGGGGGAATGGTCACGTAGCGCATGCCGCAGCCTGGCTCGCGGGAGCCGCGGCACGCTCGTGCGCACAGGGGGTGCTGTGGACGACGGTGCATCAGGCGTCACCTGTGGACAACAGCACTGGCCGCCCAACCCCGCGCCCGCGCCGACCGCGCGAAAGGTGCCGGTTCCCGGCGTCGAGCGCGCGGAAAGTGCCGTTCCCGCGCTGAGAACAGCACCAACCCCGCGTTCGGCGGGGGCGGGGGAGGTGAGCGTGGGACGGGGGAGCGGGAGGGGGTCAGGGCGTGTAGACCATGCCCATTGCCTCGCGGACCTCCGTCAGCGTGGCGTCGGCGATCTCGGTGGCGCGCGCGTTGCCCTCAGCGAGCACGCCCGCGACGAAGCCGGGGTCGGCCTCGAGCTCGCGGCGGCGCTCGCGGATCGGGCGCAGGTGCTCGTTGACCACCTCGGTGACGAGCGTCTTGAGACCGCCGCCGCCGCCGTCGCCGATCTCGGACGCGATGTCCACCGGGTCGCGACCCGACAACGTTGCCGCGATCACCAGCAGGTTCGCTACCTCGGGCCGGCCCTCGGGGTCGTAGGTGATGTGGCGGTCGGAGTCGGTGACGGCGCGCTTGAGCTGCTTGGCCGTCTCGTCCTCGGTCATCGCGAGATCGATCGTGTTGCCCTTGGACTTGCTCATCTTCTGGCCGTCGAGACCGAGCACGTTGACCGTCTCCGACAGCAGCGCATCGGGAGAAGGGAACACCTGGCGCCCGCCCGCATAGCGCTCGTTGAACCGGCGCGCCACCACCCGGGTCTGCTCCAGATGCGGTAGCTGGTCCTTGCCCACCGGCACGAGGTTGGCCTTGCAGAACAGGATGTCCGCGGCCTGGTGCACCGGGTAGGTGAGCAGCAGCCCACTCATCGGGCGCCCACCGGTGGCCTCGTGCTCGGCCTTGACCGTGGGGTTGCGGCGCAGCTCCGAGTCGGTCACCAGGGACAGGAACGGCAGCATCAGCTGGTTGAGCGCCGGCACGGCGGAGTGGGCGAAGATCGTTGACCGCGACGGGTCGATGCCCAGCGCCAGATAGTCCGTGACGACCTCCCGCACGCGTTCGGTGATCGAGGAGATGTCGTCACGGTCGGTGATGACCTGGTAATCGGCCACCAACACCATCGTCTCCACGCCGAGATCCTGCAACCGGACCCGGTTGGAGAGGGTGCCGAGGTAGTGACCCAGGTGCAGCCGCCCGGTGGGACGGTCGCCCGTGAGCACCCGGAACTGCGAGGGGTCGACGGCGATCTGCTCCTCGATCTCTCGGCTGCGGTTCTGCGCCGTCACAAGTGAGCGGTCGGAGATCGCGCTGGGCTCGAAGTCGGGGGCGTCGTCGAAAAGCTCGGTGGTCACCGCAGCAGGGTACTGATGATGGCGGCCCCGGGCTGACCTCGGCTCCCGCTGCGCTCTCCGGCAGCGGTGGGTGGGGTGCTGAGCTGTGCCATGGCGATGGCGCTCACGACAGGTCGAGTGCCACCACGGGGAGCGACTCGAGGTCGGTGCCCAGGGACTGCTCGATCGTGCGCGAGAGCACCGCCCATGCCAGCGGGTGCGCTCGCTGGTAGGACTCGAGCACCTCGGTGGTGTCCTGGCGCGGCAGCTCGCGCGCAGTCGCTGGTGCCGACCGGAGACGTCCGACGCTCACACGTACCTCCGGGTGTGCCCGAACGTTGCGCAGCCAGTCGGCGCGTTCGCCGAAGCCGGCGACCACGACGTAGCGACCCGGCAGTGGATGTCCGATCACCTCCAGCACCACCCTCCGCACCAGGCCGGACCGGCGGCCACGGTGCTCGAGCATGAGAATCCGCCGCCCGAGCAGCCACCCCAGGCCGCGCCGGTACAGGCCGATCGGCGCACGCACGAACCCACGGGAGCGCAGCGCCACCGTGGTGGCGCGGACCAACCATGTCGGTGGATCAGTCATCGGCCCCACGATAGGTGCGAGGTTCGCACGGCGCCGACTCCGCTCGGGAACGTTCTGGCGGCCCGCGGCGTTATGTCATGGAGAGCACAGGGGGTGCACACATGAGAAAGCGAAAGTACGAGGAGCTCGAGCTCGACGACGGCACGATCGTGAAGTACCGGCGCCACGAGAACGGCGGTGGCATGGTCGCGATGCGCGCCGACGTCGATCGCACGGCTCGCATCGAGGAGAACGCCTGGGTGGACCCGGACGCGACCGTCGCGGCCGGTGCACGCCTGGGAGCTGGGTGCTGGGTACAGACCGGCGCCCGCGTCGAGAGCGACGCCTACCTGGCCACGGGCGTGCACGTGGAGCACGACGCGATCGTCGGCGCCCGCGCACGCATCGGCAGCCGCAGCCTGATCGGAGCGCAGGCCCGCGTGGCCGCCGGTGTCACTCTTGACGCCGACTCCGAGATCCCGGCCGGCGCCACGGTCAGTCGGCGCGGCGTCGTCGAGGTGGTCCGCGCGGCCTGAGCTTCCGCTCAGATCGTGCGACCCACCACCCGGCCGGTCAGCAGGCAGCCGCCGAGGAAGGTGCCCTCGAGCGAACGGTGTCCGTGGATGCCGCCGCCACCGAACCCGGCGGCCTCACCGACCGCCCACAGGCCGGGCAGTACGCCGCCGTCGGGACGCAGCACGCGCCCCGAGAAGTCGGTGTGCAGCCCGCCGAGGGTCTTGCGCGTCAGCGCCCGGAGCCGCACCGCCAGCAGTGGCCCGTCCGAGGGATCGGTGATCGGTGCCGGCTCCGCGACCCGCATTCGCTTGTCGACGACGTAGTGGCGCGCCTTGCGCACCTCGTCCAGCTGGGCATCCCCGCCGTTCTCGACGGCGGCGTCCCGCGTCCCGATGACGCTCGCCAGCGCCTCGGGCGAGATCTGGGAGGACCCGACCAACGCGTTCATCCCAGCCGCGAGGGACGCGACGTCGTCGGCCCACACGAAGTCAGGGGACGCCGTCGAGAACTCCATGACCGGTGTGGCACCGCCGGTGACGCGTTTGAGGAGCTGACGCACGCTCTTGCCCGTGAGGTCGGGATTCATGTCGGAGCCTGAGAACGCGAACTCCTTGGCCATGATGGCCTTGTTGAGCACGAACCAGGAGTGCTCGTCGCCGCGAGCGGTAAGGTGTTGGAGCGCGCCGAGCGCGTCGAAGCCGGGGAACAGCGGAGCGGGGAGGCGGTGGCCGTCGGCGTCGAGCCACAACGAGCTCGGGCCGGGGAGGATCCGCACGCCGTGCTTGGTCCAGACCGCCGGGTCCATCGGCAGGCCCTCGGGATAGTGCCACATGCGGTCGGTGTGCACCACGTCGGCGCCGGCCGCGGCGGCGCGGTCGATACCGCTGCCGTCGGTGCCGTCGGGGACACCGGCGAGCAGGTCCTGCGGCAGCCGGCCGGCGCTCGCGGGCCAAAGCGTGCGCACCAGCTGGTGGTTGGCGCCGATGCCCCCGCTGGCGACGACCACGTGCTCCGCAGCGATCTCCTCGTGGCCCACGACCTCGCGGTTGCTGGCGTGGCCGCGCGCTGCCGAGGAGTGCGCGAGCACGTCCGCGCGCACGCCGGTCACGGCACCGTCGGTCGTGACGATCTCGGTGACCCGACGGCGGAATCTCA
>NZ_JBMDXJ010000024.1:0-2414 GCF_048594945.1 Pseudactinotalea sp.
CCGCCGAGGCGTCCGATTTCGCCGATCAGGCCGTACGGATGCTCCGCAGTGGCGGCGCGGTCGTGGTGAACGACGCGCTCTGGCACGACCGCGTGGCCGACCCCGCCCGCCGCGACGAGGACCCCGTGGCCAGGCGCGCGCGGGGCAAGCGACTCCGCGAGGACGAGCGCCTCCTCCCCACGCTCCTCCCCGTGGGTGGCGGCCTCCTGGTCGCCATCAAGCGCTGACCCCCTCCCCGGTTTCAACGCTCTTCTGACACCCCGGAGCTTTCAACGCGCTTTCGGCTCCCCTGAGCCTTCAACGCTGATATGACCCGGCCGTCGGCGCGCCGAAAGAGCGTTGACATGCCCAGGGAGCCGAAACCGCGTTGAAAGCTACGAAGCGAGCCAACCGCCGTCGACGGCGAGAACCTCGCCGTGCACGTACGCCGCGGCCTCGCTCGCGAGAAAGATCGCGGGGCCGACCAGATCGTCCGGGGTGGCCCAGCGACCCGCGGGGATACGGCCGCTGATCTCCGCGGCGCGCTGCTCGTCGGCACGTAACGGCGCGGTGTTCGCGGTCACCACGTAACCGGGTGCCAGGGCATTGACGCCCACACCACGGCCGGCCCACTCGTTGGCGAGCGCACGCGTCAGGCCCAGCACGGCGTGCTTGGACGCCGCGTAGCTCGCGACCTGGCGGCCTCCCTGGAACGACAGCATCGACGCGATCGTGATGATCCGACCGCGCTGACGCTCGAGCATCGACGCACCGATCTCCTGGCACAGCAGCCAGACCGCGTCGAGGTTGACCGTGCGGACCTCCCGCCACTGCTCGTAGCGGACGTCCTCGGAGGCACCTCGGCGAATGATGCCCGCGTTGTTGACGAGCACGTCGACCTGACGATCCCGAGCGAGCGAACGAGCGGTCGAGCGCGCGGCCTCGAGGTCGCTGAGATCGGCCACGACCGCCTCGGCGCTCCCTCCCGCCGCAGTGATCTCCGCCACGACCTCCTCGACCGCGGCGGTGCGGCCCCACGCGATCACGTGCGCGCCTGCTCCCGCGTAGCCGAGCGCGATCGCCCGGCCGATCCCTGACCGTGCCCCCGTCACGACGGCCGTGCGGCCCTCGAGGCTGAACAGACCGCTCACCTCAGGTCCGCGACGCCGACCGCGTCCATGTCCTCGAAGGACTGGTTCTCGCCGGCCATCGCCCACACGAACGAGTATGCGCTGGTGCCCGCGCCGGAGTGCACCGACCACGGTGGACTGATCACCGCCTGCCCATCGGCGACCACGAGCGTGCGCAGCTCATCGGGGCGGCCGCAGAGATGCATCACACGCGCCTCGGGCGCCAGCCCCGTGTAGAGGTAGACCTCGGTGCGGCGGTCGTGCAGGTGCGGCGGCATGGTGTTCCACACGCTCCCCGGCGCGAGCGTGGTGAGCCCGACCACCAAGCGTTCGGATCGGACACCGCCCGCGTGGACGTAGCGCCGGAGCGATCGCACGTTCGCCGCCTCGGGCTCGCCGAGGTGGAGCGTCTCCGCCTCAGTGGCGGGCGCGAGCGTGGTCGGGTGCCGTTCGCCGGCCGGCGCGGACACCAGGTAGAAGCGCCCATCGCCATCGAAGGTGATCGACCGCGTACCCACGCCGATGTAGAGCATGTCGTGCTCGCCCAGCCCGTACTGCTCGCCGTCGACCGTCACGGTGCCGGGCGCCGCGGCCACGTTGACGACCACCAGCTCACGGCGGGCGCAGAAGGTCTCGGATCGGAGCTGGTCCGGTGCGACCAGCTCCAGCGGCGCGCCCGCCGGGACGGCCCCGCCGATCACGATCCGGTCGTCGTGCGTGAGCGCCAGCCTCACCGCACCGGGCTCGAACAGGTCCTCGACGAGGAAGCGGGAACGCAACCCGTCGGCGTCGAGGTGGGCAACGTCGTCGGGGTGGGTCGAGTGTCGGATGTCCATGTTCGAGCTCCTTCAGAACGTGCTGGTGGTCGGAACCGGGAGGGCGAAGCCCGGGCTGTCGGGCACGGTGATGACGCCGTCGGAGAAGCGATAGCCGGCGGTGTCGATGCCGTCGGTACCGCCAGGCACGCCCTCGACCGTGAGCACGTTCCCGAGCCCGGCCGCCATCTGGGCGGCGTAGAGGCTCTTGAGCGGCATCCCCCACGCGTGCGGCGAGGCTGCCACGTCCAGGGACGCCAGGGTGGGCATGATCCGACGCCACGCCGTGAGGCCGTAGGAGACGACGTCCATGAGCATGACGTCGATGAGACCCGCTTCGGCGAGCTCCAGCAGCTGTGCCTCGTCAGGCTCGAACTCGCCATCGGCGATCAGCGTGCTGCTGCCGGAGGAGACCAGGTAGTCACGCAGCACGCGCAGCCCCTCGGCATCCTCCTGGAACGGTTCCTCGACCCAGAACAGGTCACAGTCA
>NZ_JBMDXJ010000240.1:0-3019 GCF_048594945.1 Pseudactinotalea sp.
CCCCGCCGTCGAGACCTGGCCGAACTTGGTCAGCAACAACGAGTGGTCCCTCACCCGCGAATACGCTCGGTTCAATCCGCTGAGCCCTCGCTTCCTGGTCCAGGTGGCTCGGCTCGGCCGGATGCTCAAGGCCGGGCAGGGCATGGACGTCGCGTCATTCATGAGCGGCGCCAGGGCCTCACTCCGCTTGGTGACGATCCCCCGTGCCTTCCAGTACGCGGGCGAGACGTTCACCGACGGCTACATGTTCGTCGGTCCTGGACTGACCGATCGGTCCTTCCAGGGCGCGTGGGCCCCGCCGAAGGAGGTGCCGGTCGTCCTGATGTCCCTCGGCACCGCCTACAACGATCGGCCCGACCTCTATCGCCTCGTGCTCGCTTCCGCGGCCGGTCGGCCCTGGCATGTGGTGATGGCGATCGGCAAGATCGATCCCGGGACGCTCGGACCGATTCCACCGAACGTCGAGGTGCACGCGCACGTGCCGCAGCTTGAGGTGCTCAGGCACGCTGGCGCCTTCGTCACGCATGCCGGCATGGGCAGCATCATGGAGAGCCTGCACGCGCGGGTGCCGTTGATCGCACTGCCGCAGATGGCGGAGCAGCGTGCCAACGCAGACCGCCTCGTCGAGCTGGGACTCGGCACGAGCCTTGATCCCGAGCACGTCACCGCCGATGTGCTGTGGGACGCGATTGCCCAGGCAGAGAGCGACGCACACGTTCGGGATCAGCTCGACTGGATGGCGCGGGAGATCAAGGCTGCCGGGGGCGCGTCGGCCGCGGCCGACGCCGTGGAGAGGCTGCTCGGGCGTAATTCCCTGGACCCGCCTGTGTAGTCCGCTACACACTGGTGCACACAACGAAACAGCGAGAGGTGCGGGCGGGCCGGAGACGGTCGGTTACCACTGTTAATGGCCAGGTTGCGGGTTCGAGTCCCGTCGTCGCTTCGGCGGCGTAGCTCAACTGGAAGAGCAGGACTCCGGCAGTCGTCACATGCCCGCCTGCACCTCTCACCTGAGCGGGCCGGAGCTTGTCGGTGATCTCTGGCTCAGGAACGGGTTCGAATCCCGGATCCGGCAGCACTCACACGCCCGCTCTCCCACGTGAACGCACCGCCCCACGGGCCGGAGCGAACCGGTGATCTCATGTCATGGGTCCGATTCGCACCACCCCGCCCGTGGGGCTTGCGTTCGCCCGCCCAGAAAGGAACTGACCATGGATGTCCTCGCCCAGATCTCGACCCGCCGGACCCCGCAGACCATGCCGGCAGATCCTGGCCAGGTCACCAACTCCGCGGGCGGTTATGTTCTCGAGCTCGACGACGTCGCTCGCCTGCGTCGGTTCCTCACCCTGGGTGTCGACGGCGGGACCTACTACGCCTCGGCGCGCGACCTCGCGCTGGACAACGCGGCCGTGCTGCAGCGTCTCGCGGACGCGGACCCCGAGACTCTCGTCGCGACCATCGTGGACGTCTCGACTCGCGGTGCCGCACCTCGGCAGCAACCCGCGCTGTTCGCGCTCGCGTACGCGGCGTCGGTCCCGGCTGCCTCGCAGGCGGCCCTCGCCGCCCTGCCGCTCGTGGCCCGGACCGGAAGTCACCTGTTCCTGTTCGCCGGCTACGTCGAGCAGTTCCGCGGCTGGGGTCGCGGGCTTCGCCGCGCCGTCGGCGACTGGTACCTGCGCAAGGAGCCGGACGCGCTCGCCTACCAGGCGGTCAAGTACCGGCAGCGGGAGGGGTGGTCGCACCGCGACCTGCTCCGCCTCGCGCACCCGGTCACCGACGCGGCCGCGCTCAAGGACACCTTCGAGTGGATCGTGCGTGGCCAGGTCGGCGAAGCGGCGCCGCGTCTCATCGAGGGTTTCGTCCGAGCACAGGCAGCGTCCGACGGCGCAGCCTGGGCCGGTCTTGTCCGAGACTTCGGACTGACCTGGGAGATGCTCCCGGACGCTGCGCTTGGTGAGGCCCGCGTCTGGGACGCGCTGCTCGACGTCGGGATGCCACAGACCGCGCTGATGCGCCAGCTGCCCCGGCTCACCCGGCTCGGGCTGCTGCCCGACCTCGGTGGGCGGACCGAGGAGGTGTGTGCTCAGCTCACTGGCACCGACCGGCTCCGCACAGCGCGGGTCCACCCGGTGAACGTGCTGGTCGCGCAGCGCACCTACGCCTCGGGCCGCTCGGCTCGCGGTGCGGGTGTGTGGCAGCCGAGCCGTCGAGTGGTCGACGCTCTGGACGCAGCGTTCTACGCGGCGTTCGGCGCGGTGCAGCCCTCGGGCGCGCGGACGCTGCTCGCCGTCGACGTTTCGGCGTCGATGGGGTGGCAGGCCTCGGGACTGGGGATCACTGCCCGCGAGGCGTCGGCAGCGCTCGCGCTGGTGCAGCTGGCCACCGAGCCGGCGGCCTCGGCTGTCGGGTTCACCAGCCAGTTGGTCGGCGGATCTCAGGGCTCAGCCCTGGAGCCGCTGACGATCTCACCGCGGCAGCGACTCGACGACGCACTTCGCGTCGTCGACGAGATGCCGATGGGTGGGACCGACTGTGCGTTGCCGATGGTCTACGCGCGGGAGCAGCGGTTGGAGGTCGACACCTTCGTGGTTTACACCGACAACGAGACCTGGGCCGGCGAAATCCACCCGCACCAGGCGCTGCGGGACTACCGCGACGCCTCGGGTATCCCGGCGAAGCTCGTGGTCGTCGGGATGACCTCGACCGGGTTCTCGATCGCGGACCCGAGCGATGCGGGCATGCTCGACATCGCCGGCTTCGACGCCGCGGTTCCGTCACTGATCACGGAGTTCGCACGTGGGCTCTAGCACAGGAGGTGGCACCCCAGAACGGGGTGCCACCTCCTCGCGCGTTCAGGGGATCTCCGATCCGCTGCTCGCCCGCGCGCGCGAGCTGCACCGCCGCGCGATCGAGACCGAGGAGCTCGCCGCCCGCCAACGCGCCGAGCGCGATCACCTGATCCGGCGCCTGCGCGAGCAAGACCCGACCCGCTGGTCCTACGGCGCCATCGCCGCCGCCC
>NZ_JBMDXJ010000241.1:0-26218 GCF_048594945.1 Pseudactinotalea sp.
AGCATGTTGACCGTGACGAGCTGCCCCTCGCCCGTGCGTTCACGGTGCAGCAGCGCGGCGAGCACACCCTCGAACGCGGTCGAGGCCGTGACAGCATCGGCCAGGTACTGGCCCGCGGGCGTCGGGGGTTCGCCGGCGCGGCCGGCGGACAGCATGGCTCCGCTCATGGCCTGCAGGATCAGGTCCTGACCGGGGCGGTCACGATAGGGGCCATCTTCGCCGTACCCAGAGATCGAGACGTACACAAGGCGCGGGTTGATCGTGACGAGACTCTCGTAGTCCAGCCCGAGGCGGGCCGCCACGCCTGGTCGGTAGTTCTGAAGGAAGACATCGGCCCCGGCGACCAGGTCACGCACGAGCTCGCGACCGCCGTCGGCCTTCAGGTCGATGGCCAGCGAGCGCTTGTTGCGGTTGAGGGACAGGAAGGACACGTTGACCTGGTTGCCCTTGGCGCCGCCGGCTGCGGCGAATCGCTGCCACTCCCCTGCCCTGGGCTCAACCTTGATGACGTCGGCGCCCAGATCGCCGAGCCGCTGAGCGGCGAACGGGCCTGCCATGGCGATCGAGCAGTCGATGACGCGGTAGCCCTCAAGGACTCCGCGGGTGGTCTGTGACATCTGGTCCTCTGGATCGGTCGGTCAGTGCACGGGGGTGTCCACGCCATCGGCGGCGGACGAGCGCAGCAGGGCGTCGACGAGTTCCACCGAGCGGGCGGCGATGGTGACGTCGGAGTTGTTCTCGGTGCTGGCCCCGGTGATCAGTTCGATGAAGCGTGCCGGTGGGACCAGGCACTCGTATTCGCCTTCATCGGGCGCGATGGCGATCGTCTCGCGAGTGCCGTCGTAGCGGCTCAAGGTCACCCGCTCGCGCTCGACGTCGAGCATGAGGACGCCCTCGGTGCCGAACAAGCGGATGTCGATCTGGTACTTGTCGCCATCAGCAAGCGTGGCCGCTCCGGAGAGCGAGCCGAGTGCACCGTTGTCGAACCGGATCACGCCCGCGTCGAAGAGGTCCACCGGCGCGCCCGCGTGCATCACGCGCCCGGCCACCGATGCTGCCCGCAGCCCGGTGAGCCAGAACAGCAGCGCCGAGGAGTGCGTGACCTGCCCGTGCGCGTAGCCGCCGCCGTGGTCGGGGCTCGACCAGGTGGCCGGGTCGGGCGCGGTGTCCGAGTTCCAACGTTCGAGCATGTGCGTGGGGTCGCTGCCGAACAGGCCACGGGTGGGTGAGGCCATGTGGCAGAGCGCGTACTGGATCTCCCCGATGCCGCCGCCATCCAGCAGCCGCTTTGCCGAGACCGTGAACGGCTTGTAGTTCCAGCCGTAGGGCACCAGAAACGTGGTCCCGGCACGCTCGGTGCGCGCCACCAGATCCCACGCCTGATCGGCGTGCAGGGTCATCGGCTTCTCGCAGAGCACGTGTAGGCCGCGATCCAGCGCCTGCGCCGCGAGCGGGTGGTGCAGATCGTGCGGAGTGGAGATCACCACGGCATCGAGATCCGCGGCGAACAGCTCATCGCTGCTGTCGGTGGCGAAGGCGAATCCGAATCGATCACGGATGGCGCCGAGGCCTTCTCCCTTGCCACAGACGCCGACCAGCTCCACATCCTCACGCGCGGCGAAGAGGGGGAAGTGGTTGCTGGTTGCCCACCATCCAGCGCCGAGCGCGCCGAGTCGTACCCGGCTCACGCCTGCCACCGCCAGGTGCGCCGCCCCTCGCGCTCCCCTTCCGTGACAGTGTCCGCCGCCACCAGCCGCTCGAGGTGGCCGGTGACCGGGAAGATCAGGTAGTCGGCGGCGGCCCGATCCCATGGTCCGAGCTCGGCGGCCACCCTCGCGATGAGCTCCAGCGAGGTCAGCTCGTCACCTTGTTCGAGCTCCTTGGAGATGACGCGATCCACGCGCTCGGTGTAGGCGAGCGACTCGTCGAGGAACGCCGGCGCGTCCTCGCCCTCGTAGACCGGGTAGTGCGCAGTCAGCAGCAGTGTGGCGTCGTATCCGCGCAGCAGGTGGATCGAGTCGACGTAGGCCGCCGTGTCGCGGTACGTCGGCGGGAATGCCGGGCGGCCGTCAGCGAACGGTACGGTCTCGCCGAGCACGGCGTCGGAGATCAGCAGCGCGTCGTTCGCGGCGTCCCACAGGGCCAGGTGCCCCGGCGAGTGCCCGGGCACCGCCAGCACCTCGATCCGGCGCTCACCTCCCAGATCGAACACCTCTCCGCCGTCGAGGATCTGGTCGACGGCGATCAGTCCGGTCGACCGGCGGACCTCCGCCGTGATCTCGGGCGGGTCGTCGAAGCCATCCTGGTTGGCGAACTCCCCGTAGCGACCTCGGATCAGCAGCTCGATGTCCTCGGTCATGGGAGCGTCGGCGCGGCCCGCAAGGAAGAGGGCATCGGGAGCCAGTGCGCGCAGGGCTGCATTGCCGCCGGTGTGGTCGAAGTCGCAGTGCGAGCTGATCACCCAACGCAGGTCGGTTGGTTCGAGACCGATGCGGTGGAGATAGGGCACGAGCGTGCCGGAGACCGATCCGGCGACCCCCGTGTCGAACAGGATGGCGCCCTCGGGGCCGGTGAGCAGGTACATCGCGATGAAGCGCTCACCCAGCGGCGCCTGGATGCGGTGCAGCCCCGGTCGGATCTCCATCTCATTTCTCCCAGTGGCCGTTGTCCACGAGCCGCAGGCCGGTCCGCAGTGATCGCACGTGGGGTCCCCCGGGCTCCTGCCAACTCCCGGAGCCCTGCGCGCTGGAGATGGCGGCCTCGTCGACCTCGATGCCAACACCGGGCCGGTCACCGAGGACGATGCCGCCCTCGGCGAGCTCCTGGTCGAGCGAGAGCCCGAATGGGCTGCCGAAGTCCTGGACCTCGGCAGACAGGTGGTTCGGAACGGCGGCCGCCGCAGCCGCGACCGCATGGTTCGCGGTCAGTCCCACGGGGCTCACCGGCAGGTCGCGACTATGGGCAGCGACCGCGACCCGAAGAAAGTGCGTGATCCCCCAGACGGCGCCGGCCTGGACCACATCGGCAGCGCCGGCATCCAGCAGCGGGCGGTACATCTCGAGCCCGGTCAGGTTCTCGCCGGTGGCGACGGCCGCCTTGATGCTCGCGCTGAGCCGCGCGTGTCCCTGGGCGTCCCACCGCCGTAGCGGCTCCTCGATCCACGTCAGGTCGACCGACTCCTCCAGTGCGCTGACGTAGCGCACGGCCTGCTTGAGGTTCCACGACTCGTTGGCATCGAGCATCAGGGCCGGCGAGCCGCCCTTGACAGCCAGCACCTCGGAGAGGATTCCGAAGCGCCGTATGTCAGCCGCCAGGTTGCGGCCGCCCTTGAGCTTGGCGGCCGTGAAGCCACGCTGGGCGAACTCCGTGTAGAGCGCCGCGAGTTGGTCGTCCGTCAGGGCGGCATCCAGTCCCGAGGCATAGCCATCCACGTACCTGTCGCCAGCGCCGAGCAGCCGCCACAGCGGTTCACCGGCCGCCTTGGCCTTGATGTCCCAGAGCGCCGTGTCGAAGGTGCCGACGCCACCGAAGGTGGCACCACCGTGCGAGGACTTGAAGACACGGGCGAGCATCGCGTCATAGAGCGTCGACACCGCACGGGGATCACGCCCCTCGAGCGCGGGGAACAGGCGGTCGAGGTCAGCGTGCGACCCCATTCCGACGCCCTCGATACCCTCATCGGTCTCGAGGATCACCAGTGGCACGTCCGTGAGACCGGAGGCGATGTAGCCGTTGACGTCGCCAACGGGGCGTCCCCAGTCGTGAACCGTGCGCAGTGTGCGGTATCCCGTGATCCTCATGTCGCCCTCGAGAGTGAGACCAGTCGTCGTAACATACATCATATGTCTGGCCTTTGCGGCTGCCGGTACCCGTGAGTCAACGAAGATCAATAGATTGGACGCCATGTCGTCACCAGCCGAGCGCGGCGCTCCCCCGCGAACACGCCGACCGATCGACCGCATCGGCACCACCGTCCTGAACGAGCTCGTGCAGTCGATCGTCACCGGCGAGTACGCCTCAGGCGACCTGCTGCCGCCCGAGGGCCCGCTCAGTGCTGAGTTCGGTGTCAGCCGCACGGTGATCCGGGAGTCGATGAAGCGACTGCAGGAGAAGGGCATGGTCACCGTGGTGCAGGGACGCGGCACCCACGTCACGCCTTTCACGAGCTGGAACGTGCTGGACCCGCTGGTGCTCAGCACGATGATCGGCAACGACAGCACGCTCGGGGTGCTCGACGAGCTCAGCGTCGTTCGCGCCGCACTCGAGGCAGCGATGGCCGCCGCGGCCGCGGGTGCGGTCGACGAGGACTCGCGCTCCCGGCTGCGCGAACGACTGGACCAGATGAATGGCCTGCTGGACGACTCGCGAGCGTTCCGGCAGGCCGACGTCGAGTTCCACATCGAGGTGATGGAGCTCTCGGGGAACGATCTCGCCGAGAACATCGCCCGGTTCTTGATCGCGCACGCGGTCAGTAGCGAGCGCTACACCGGTGTGGACCCGGACCGCGCGTTCGAGATCACGATGGCCGAGCACGAGCGCATCGTCGAGGCGATCGCGACAGGCGATCAGGAGGCGGCCCGCGTCGCGATGCACGAGCACATCCTCGGGTCGTGGGAGCGCAGGCGGTTGCCCACGGCGAAGCCACGAGGTTAGGCGCGGCTACAGGTCGGCGAAGGCATCCGTCAGGCGTTGCGCCCACGGATCGGAGATGTCCACGAACGCCGCCGGTGTGCCGATCGGGGCGGCCACGGTGGTGGTGACGTCGCCGTCGTAGACCTCACCGGTGAGCAGGTGCCGCCACTGACCGGGTGGGAACGTGACCTCGACGTCGGTGGCACCGTCGCTGAGCACCGGCGCCACCAGAACCGCGTCACCGAGGAAGAACTGGGTGTCGACGGCGGCCGCCGCAGTCCCCGGTGCCACGAGCCAGCCGTGCCTGATCGCTGGCACGCCGGTCGCGGTCGCCTCCGCGACGACCTCGGCCCGATACCCGGACAGCGCCGCGAAGAACCGACTCGCGCGGGCGAAAGCGGCGCGCGTGTCCGCATCGGTGCTCACTTGCAGGTTCTCTGCGGGGCGGTTGCCCTCGTGCGTGCGCATCACCACCCCGAAGGCAGCGAACTCGGCCCAGCGGGCCAGCAGTTCCGGTGAGCGCACGTACTGCTTGACCACGGCATCGATCGACGTGTAGCCACCCACGTCGGAGTGCACCAGCGGCCACCCCGAGACACCCGCCGAGAAGGTGGCGCCCAGAACAGAGGCCAGCCCGTCGCCGTCGGCGAAGGAGACCAGCTGGTCGCCGTTCCAGAACAACGCGGCCGAGGCATCCATGCCGAGCGAGCCCGATCGGAACCACGTGACGCACTCCGGCTGCCCGGCCTGCTCGCAGGCCGCTTGCACGGTCTCGGTCCACAACGCGGGCCAGCGATTGTGCAGGAGCGGCGCATCGCCGTCGGCGAGAACAGCATCCAGCGGCAGGCCTTCAGCGAAGTCAGCCATGAAGCCCTGCACGCCATCGCCGAGCACCTCGGTGGCGATCACCTCGGCGAACCACGCACGCGCGGATTCGTTCGTGAGATCGACCAGGTAGGCGTCGAAGCCGCCCTGGTCGAGCGCGTAGGGCTCGCCGCTCGCATCAGCGACGAGAAAACCCTGCTCGGCGGCCTCCGCATAGAGGTTGCGTGCGGGCGGTGTGGGCTTGTCGGCCGGGTCGACGAGGAACGGATTGACGTAGCTCGTGACGGCGATGCCTTGCGCCCCGAGGTCGCTCACCAGCCCGGCCCAGTCCGGGTAGCGCTGCTCGTCGAGCTGCCAGGTCCACCAGAGGCGCTCGCCGAAGTCGGTGGTGCGCTGACCGGTCCAGTCCTGCAGCCACACGCCGGCGATCTCGGTCCCTGCCTCCTGCAGCGACGCGACCGCGTCCCTGACCACCTGCGTTCCGCCTTGGATCCCGACGATCGCGCCCGTGCCGGTCCAACTCGCGAGCGGCGGGCGCTCGGTGCCGTGCTGCTGCTGAGCGATCAGGTCCACCGGCGTTTCCGCGGTGACGAACTCGGCACGCAGCCGCGTGGCCTGCAGCTCCAACCCCACGCGACTCGGCGTGCGCATGTCCGCCACTGCGAGTGCATGGGACTGCGGCAGCGCCGGATCCAGACGCACCCCGCGCAGATCCTCGCTCACCCACGATGCCCAAGCGGCATACGTCATCTCACGCGTGCCGCCGGCGCCGTGATTCGTGACGTCGGCCAGCACCGTGATCGGCTGCTCACCCCGCCCAACCCCCTGCTCGCGCACGAGGATCGGCAACAGCGCACCGTCGAGATCGAAGTCGGTGAACTGCTCACCGAACCCGTGGACGCTCCCCTCGCGCGCACTCCAGAGTGCGATCGAGGTCGCGCCGCTATCCGTGCTGAGGGTGGCCTCGAACATCGCACCGCGGTCGGTGGGCGTGACCTCGGCCTGCCAGGTGGGGCCCGCCTCGTCACCATCGAGCAGCCGACCACTGAGCACCACGGCCTCGCCCTCCACCGCGATCCGGTCCAGCGTCTGCGTGGTCCAGGTCTGGTCGTGGTCGGTGCGCATCCAGAAGTAGCCGCGGCTCTCCTCCACCTCAAGACGGCCGGCGCCAGCACCGAGGAACGCGGTCCCCGGGTCGCTGCTCCACACCGTGCCGTGGCTGGTCTCGATCGCGATGTGCGGCCTGGGGTCCGCGTCGATGCGTACAGTCACCTCGCCCGTGCCCATGGTCGCGGGAAAGTCTGCGCCGAACCGCAGCGAGCCTGCCTCGAGCATCTCGACGGCGTCGCGTGGGATTCGTAGCCACGTCACCACCCCAGCGCCCACCACCAGTGCGACGACGACGGCGACGATCGTCAGCACTCGCCTGCGTCGGCGTGGTCGTGGCTCGGCCATCCCGTCATCCTGTCAGGGTGGCGGCGCGGCGTCGGTATGGTGTTGGTGCGTGCCGCCCTACTCCACCCCGACGACCACAGCGCGCTGGGTCGTCCCGGTGCTCGTTCCCCTCCTCGCGGCGATGGTGCTCTCGCGCGCGCTCGCTGAGCTGCCGGTCGGTCTGACCTTCGGTGCCGTGCTCGGATCCACTGCGCTGTGGGCCGCGATCCTCGTGGTCACCGTGCTGGTCACCGGGGGTCTGGCCATCGCGTGCTCACGCAGGCGCAGCGGGGCGCCGGGTCGGGAGCCGGCACTCGGCACCGCCTCGGGTCGCTGGCGGGCGCTGCTCGTCGTGTGCGCCTTCGTGGTGCTCACCTCTGTGGCAGCACGCCTGCCCCGGATACCGCTCGCCGAGTCGTTCGATCACAACTGGCAGGGAAAGGTCATCGATCTGCTCTGGGTGGGCGTGCTGGCCGCTGTGCTCTGGCGGTGGGCCCGCAGCGAGATGGGACTGACGTGGCGGCTGCGCCCGGGCTCGAGGCGCCCCACCCTGATCGTGATCGGTGGCGTCTTCACAGTGATGGTCGGCCTGACTCTGATCACGGTCTGGCTCGACCCCGGCGCTCGCCAGCTGGTCGGCATCGAGCAGCTGCTCTACAACGCCACCATCGCGAACCTGACTGAGGAGCTGATCTGGCGCGGCGCCATGCTGGCCGTGCTCGATCGCGCCTTCGGCACTCCCTGGCGGCTGGCCGGAGCTCCCGTGGGCTGGGGTCTGATCATCAGCACGGTTGCGTTCGGCGCGGGTCACACCGTTCTGTTGAGCCCTCACGGAGAGTTCTCCCTCACCATCGCGGGTGGGGTGTTCGCGGCCGTGATGGGCGTGCTCCTCGCATGGGTCTGGGCGTACACCCGGAGCATCTGGCCCGCCTTCGTGCTGCACTGCGCGCCTGAGGTGGCCGTCGACGTCGGCATGCTGGCCAGCGGCTGAGCTGATCATCCGGCTCACCCGCGGACCCGCCACCGAGGCTAGATGTCAGTGGTCGGATCTAGGTTGGATTCATGAGCACCACGGCCCTTCCTCCCACTCTCTCGGCAGCCGACGCCGGGGCGGTTCGGGGTGCTGGCGAGGTGCTCGATTCCGCTCGGGAGGCGCGGGCGCGGGCGGATGCCGCCGAGGTGCAGATACTGATCGACGCGGTCGAGTGGGCGGTGCAGAACCCGCCGCTCTTTGCGCGGGACGCCGCCACCGGCCTCGCCCCACGGGCACGAGCGCCGCACCGGAGCAGATCGCGCTGACGGCGGAGGGCGTCCCCGACGTGTGCCGCGCCGCCGTCGCCGAGCTCGGTGTGGCGCTGGGCGTCTCCACGCAGGCCGCGCAGACGCTGAGTGCCGACGCTCTGGAGCTCGCCTACCGGCTGCCGTACACCTGGGCGCGCGTCGTGGCCGGGGAGGTCAAGCCGTGGCGTGCCCGCCTGATCGCGCAGCGCACCCGGCCGCTCTCGCGGCTCGCGGCCGCGTACGTCGATCGCCAGATCGCCGCACTCGCGCACCACGCGACCGGGCCGCAGCTCGAAGGCCTGATCGAAGCGGCGATGAGCCGCTTCGACCCCGAGCTGGCCACAGAGCTTGCGGCCGCGCGCAACGAGCAGCGTCGTTTCGAGATCCACCTCGACGAGACGGGCATCAACGGACTCACCCCAGTAGGCGGGGTCATCGACCTGCCCGATGCTCAGGACCTCGAAGCGGCGCTGTCCCACTCGGCAACGCAACTGGCACTGTGGGGCTCGGAGGAGTCCCTCGATGCGCGCCGAGCGCGCGCACTCGGTGAACTCGCCCGCGAGCACCTCACGCTCGTCGGCGAGCCCGCGACCGATCGCGCGGACCACGCGGTTATGCCACAGGGCGCGGAGCTCGCGCGGCAGAGCGGACGAGCCGCGCCCACGAAGCGGCAGGCGATCCTCTACGTGCACCTGACCGATGCCGCGATCCGCGAGGCGATCGCCGGTCGAGCGAGCGGATCCTGTGGACGGGTGGAGAACACCGGCAAGCCCGTCACGGCCGACACCATCCGTGAGTGGATCGGCGATGCACACACGAAGGTCAGCATCCGCCCTGTCCTCGACCTGGCGGAGCAGATGCACGCCGACTCCTACGAGTTCCCGGCGCGCATGAGAGAGCAGATCCGGCTCCGCCAGGGCACGTGCATCTTCCCCGGCTGCCGTGCGAAGGGTCTGTACGCCCAGATCGACCACCGGGTGCCCTACGACCACGATGACCCCGCACGAGGCGGTCAGACGGAGACCTGCAACGGCCACCTGCTGTGCCAGCGGCACCACAACCTCAAGACTCACCACGGGTTCTGGTACACCGTCCTGAGCGACGGCGCCGTGCTGTGGCGCACGCCGCACGGGCTGCGCATCCGCCGCAACCCCGACGGCACTGTCGACTATCTGTCCCGCTACCGATCCCGCTACGAACCCGATGACGACGAGGCCAACCACCCGAGCGGCACCAGTGCGGCACGGCGTCGCACGACCGCGCCGCCGTCACCCGACGCACCGATCCCGGGATTCGACCAGCGAGCCCGCGACACCAGCGACGACCCGCCGCCGCCGTTCTGAGGGCCCCGCCCCGAACCCCGCCACCGCACCGGAGGCGGGGGCATCGGCATGCCCAGGCACCTGAGAGCCAGCTTCCCCACCCGGGGCTGGTCAGCGCCTCCGCGCCCAGTCGGCGACGGCGTCAGCAACAGAGGCGACGTCGCGACCGGTGGTGTCGATGCACGGCAACCCGAGCGAGCGATACGCGGCGGCGTCAGCCACCGCGTCCGCCACGCCACCCTCCTGCTCTCCCCGTGCGCGGAGTCGCCGGACTCGCTCCTCGTCGTCGCAGTCGACCAGCAGCCAATCCCCGGCCGGCCAACCACCGTGCACATGATCGAGCTCGTCCGGCGTGCACACGGTCACGAGCAGCACCGGGACCGAACCCAGGCTCGTCACCACTGATCGCACCAGCTCGCTGTACGGGTCCCACAGCTCCGGATGCTTCCTGACGGACCGCCCGACCAGTGCACGGACCGGAGGCATGAGCCAGTCCCAGTCGAGCAGGGCCCAGCCGGGCAGCCGCTCAGTGAGGACAGGCAGCATCGTGCTCTTTCCTGCACCCGGCGCCCCGAGCACGTACCTCATCTGCACGCCACGAGCGTGGCACACGCCGGGCGCGACCACGTGCCGGCTCTAACCTTGGTCCGTGGAACCGACGACGCCGCCTGCCCTCGCGAGCGAGCCCCTCGCGCTGACCCCCGCACCTGGCCACGAGGATGACTTCGCCGCCTTGTTCCCACGCGAGCCGACCCTCGACCTCCTCGCCACCGGCGGCACCTGGTTCGAGGGACCCGCCTGGACCGGCGAGGCCGAGATCGTGTGGAGCGACGTCGTCGGGAATCGCCTGCTGATCTGGACCCCGGAGCAGGGCGCGGGCATCCTGCTCGAGCCCTCGCACCACCAGAACGGCCACGCGATCGACAGCGAGGGGCGACTCATCGCCGCGAGCCACGGGGAGCGCGCCGTGGTGCGGCGCGAGCACGACGGCGCCTGGCAGATCCTCACCGATCGCCACGATGGCCGTCGCTTCAACTCGCCCAACGACCTCGTGTGCGACAGCCAGGGCGCGATCTGGTTCACCGACCCCCGCTACGGCATCGACAAGCCGGAGGAGGGATACGGCGGCACCGTGGAGATGGACGGTGCGCGCGTCTACCGGCTCGCATCTGATGGCACGGTCACCGCTGTCACCGAGCCCCACCCCGGCCCGAATGGCCTCGCCTTCTCGCCCGACGAGTCGGTGCTGTACCTGGCCGACTCCGAGGCGGGCCACATCCTCGCCTTCGAGGTGCTCGACGGCGGGACTCGCCTGGGCGAGCCCGTCACCTTCGCGGTGCTGGACCCAGGCCCACCCGACGGCATCCGCGTCGACGGTGCAGGGCGGGTGTGGTCCTCGTGCGCCTCCGGCATCCAGGTCTTCGCCGCGCCCGGCGACGGCGCACCGGCAGAGCGGCTCGGCACCGTCCCTCTGCCGCTGCGCACCGCCAACCTCGCCTTCGGCGGACCGGGGCGCAGCACCCTCGCGGTCACAGCGACCTCGAACCTCTACCGCATCGAGACGGCGGTGCGAGGGGCCCACGCCTGAGGTACCGGTGACGCCCGCGTGCCGGTGCGAGTACCCTGGCTCCGTGCTCTCGACGACCTTCTCCAGCCCTGTGTCGGTGCTGACGCGCGTCGAGGTACCGGTACGAGTATCCGTACCCCTCGCCTGAGCGCCGCGGCCACCGGCCCCGCTCGCGACCGCAGGACACCCCTGCCCCCAGCCACAACGCGGGCGAACCCGCCCGCTGACCCCGGAGAGACGAAGCGATCATGACCAGCACGACGCCGAGCCACCCGTCCGCCGCCACCCGCAGGGCCCAGGTGCCGGAGAAGGTCGCCCTGGAAGGCCTGGAGGACCGGTGGGGCAAGACCTGGAACCAGGACGCCACCTACGCCTTCGACCGCACCCGCCCGCGTGAGGACATCTTCTCGATCGACACGCCGCCGCCCACGGTGAGCGGTTCGCTGCACGTGGGCCACGTCTTTTCCTACACGCACACCGATGTGGTCGCCCGCTTCCAGCGCATGCGTGGCCGCGAGGTCTTCTACCCGATGGGCTGGGACGACAACGGCCTGCCCACCGAGCGCCGTGTGCAGAACTACTACGGCGTGCGCTGCGATCCGAGCCTGCCGTACGTCGAGGGCTTCACTCCCCCGTTCACCGGCGGAGTCACGGAGACCGGCAAGGCGATCAAGCCCGCCGACCAGGTGCCGATCTCGCGCCGCAACTTCATCGAGCTGTGCGAGCAGCTCACGGTGGAGGACGAGAAGCAGTTCGAGGAGCTGTGGCGCTATCTCGGCCTCTCGGTCGACTGGTCGCAGACCTATCAGACCATCGGCGCGCGCGCCCAGAAGGTCGCGCAGGTCGCGTTCTTGCGCAACCTCGCGCGCGGCGAGGCCTACCAGTCCGACGCGCCGGGCCTCTGGGACGTCACCTTCCAGACGGCAGTCGCGCAGGCCGAGCTCGAGGCCCGGGACTACCCGGGCCACTTCCACGAGCTCGCCTTCCATCCGACGAACCCGGCCGACGGCGAGGCGATCGTCATCGAGACCACTCGCCCGGAGCTGCTCCCGGCCTGTGTCGCGCTGATCGCGCACCCAGACGACGAGCGTTACCAGGCGCTGTTCGGCACCACGGTCACCACACCGGTGTTCGACGTCGAGATCCCGGTGCTGGCCCACCCCGACGCCGAGAAGGACAAGGGCTCCGGCATCGCGATGTGCTGCACGTTCGGTGACCTCACCGACGTCACCTGGTGGCGCGAGCTCGACCTGCCCACCCGCTCGATCGTGGGCCGCGACGGCCGCATCATCGGAGAGACGCCCGCGTGGATCACCTCCGACTCGGGCCGTGCGACCTACGCCGAGCTCGCCGGCAAGACGACCTTCTCGGCCCGTGCCGCCGTCGTCGACGCGCTGGCAGCCAGCGGCGACCTGCTCGCCGAGCCCAAGGCCACCCAGCGCAAGGCGAACTTCTACGAGAAGGGCGACAAGCCCCTCGAGATCGTCACCAGCCGCCAGTGGTATATCCGCAACGGCGGGCGTGAAGCCCCCGGACGCAACCTGCGCGGCGAGCTGCTCGCGCGCGGCGACGAGTTCGACTTCCACCCCGGGTTCATGGGTGTCCGGTACGCCAACTGGGTCAACGGGCTCAACGGCGACTGGCTGATCAGCCGCCAGCGCTTCTTCGGGGTGCCGATCCCGCTCTGGTACCGCCTCGACTCCAGCGGGGAGCCCGACCACGCTGACCCGATCCAGCCCACCGAGGACGAGCTGCCGATCGACCCGAGCTCGCAGGCGCCGGCCGGCTACCGCGAGGACCAGCGCGGTGTGCCCGGCGGGTTCATCGGCGACGCCGACATCATGGACACGTGGGCCACCAGCTCGCTGACCCCGCAGATCGTCTCCGGCTGGCTGGAGGACGACGACCTGTTCGAGCGGCTGTTCCCGTTCGACGTGCGCCCGCAGGGCCAGGACATCATCCGCACCTGGCTGTTCGCCACCGTGCTGCGCAGCCACCTGGAGCACGGCTCGCTGCCGTGGACCGACGCAGCGATCTCGGGTTGGATCCTCGACCCCGATCGCAAGAAGATGAGCAAGTCCAAGGGCAACGTCGTCACCCCGATGGGGCTGCTCGAAGATCACGGCTCCGACGCGGTGCGCTACTGGGCTGCCTCCGCTCGCCTGGGCACCGACGCGGCGTTCGATCCGCAGCGGCCCACCCAGATGAAGATCGGGCGCCGCCTGGCGATCAAGGTCCTCAATGCGTCCAAGTTCGCGCTGTCCTTCGGCGGCGACGAGCCGCTCGCGCTCGAGGTGGCTGCCGTGACAGAGCCGATCGACAAGGCGCTGCTCGCCGAGCTCGCACAGGTCGTGGACGAGGCCACCGCGGCGCTCGAGAGCTACGACCACACCCGCGCCCTGGAAGTCACCGAGACGTTCTTCTGGACCTTCTGCGACGACTACCTCGAGCTCGTCAAGGACCGCGCCTACGACCGCGATGGTGTCCTCGACCCGGCCGGCGTCGCCTCCGCGCGCACCACGCTCGGGCTCGCGCTCGACGTCGTGCTGCGGCTGCTCGCCCCGGTGCTGCCGTTCGCCACGGAAGAGGTCTGGTCCTGGTGGCGTGAGGGCTCGGTGCACCGCGCCGCGTGGCCGGTCTCCGAGCCGCTGCGCGCGGCAGCGGCCGAGGGCGACCCGCAGATCCTCGTCGCCGCCGGCGCCGCGCTTGCGGTGCTGCGCAAGGTCAAGAGCGAGGCCAAGGTGAGCCAGAAGACCCGGTTCAGCGACGCCGTCGTGCATGCGCCCGAGGCGGAGGTGGCGCTGCTGCCTGCGGTGCTGGCGGACCTGCGCGCGGTCGCCAAGATCGACGGTGAGCTGAGGTTTGCTGCCGGAGACGAGCGCAAGGCCGAGGGCGAGCTGGTCATCGAGGCGGACTGAACTGGTCCTCAGGTGGGGCGCTGCGGCTTGGCTGCACGGTGGCGGGCCAGCAGGATCTTGCCGTTGCGGTAGGCGAACCAGCCGGACAGCACCGCGAGGAGCAGTGCGAGCCAGCTGCCGCGCGAAGCGGAGCTGAGGTTCACCACGGTCACGACGACGGAGAGCACGAACCAGAACACCGTCGACCCGGTCGACGGCGTGGACCGTGGCTCCGACATCGGCACCTCCTGTGTGCATAGCTCGCCCACGTTGGGGAGGCTTCCAGCCTACGGCGTCGCGCAGTTCCTACGATGAAGGCATGATCGAGAGCTGGAGCACCGACGAGACCGACCCGGCCGCGCGCGGCAACGCCTTCGGGGCGGCATGGGGCGAGCGGGTTCGCGCGACGCTCACCGAGTACGAGGAGCTCTTCGCGGGGCGCAATGTGGGCGCCGCTACCGTGCAGCAGCTCTCGGAAGCCTCCCGCGAGGTCGTCGCCGAGCACGCTCCGGAGATTCTCGCCGAGATCGACGGCGTCGCGGCCGGCGCGGGCATCGCGCCCTGGCAGGCGATGGCGCTCAGTGCTCGTACCGAGATCCTCGCCCGTGCCTCGGTGGTCACCGAGGAGTGCTCGACGGCGGTGTTCATCCCTGCCGATGGCAGGTCACCTCGAACTGTGCAGACCTGGGACTGGTACAGCCAGATGGCGCACGAGACCGTGGTCCGGTCGCAGCCGGCTCCCGACGGTGCGCGGATCGTCACGTTCGGCGAGTTCGGCCAGGTCGCCAAGATCGGAGTCAGCAGCCGCGGCCTCGGGGTGCACTTCAACATCCTGCAGCACACCACCGACGGCTCTCAGCCCGGCGTCCCCGTGCACGTGCTGACTCGGATGATCCTCGACCGCGCCGGCACGCTGGCGCAAGCGCTGGAGATCGTCGACAGCGTGCCGCTCGGCGCCTCCACGGTGCTGACCGTGGTGACGCGGGAACCGGCCGCGGCCTGCGTGGAACTGAGCCCGGCCGGCTGGGCAGCGATCCGGGCGGTGCCCGGTGAGCCACTGCTGCACACCAACCACTTCCTCGACCCGGCGCTCGCCGCAGGCGAGACGCCGGCCACGGCCTTCAGCACCACGCGCGAACGGCTCGCCTATCTGGATGGGCGAGGCTCCGCCGTCGAGATCTCCGACCCTCTGGCCAGGGTGAGCGCACTTGCCTCGGAGGAACCGGGCTCGATCTGCGTCGATCCCGACACCCGCCGCGCGCCCGGCGACCGCCCCGAGACCAAGGCGACGTTCACCATCGATGTCGACCGCTGCGAGCTCGGGTTCGCCCCGTCCCACCCGCGCAACATCGGCGCCGAGCAGTGGCGAACGGCGACCGCCCTCGTGCCCGCGTGACATCTGTCAGCGCCTGCCCGTGCATGGTTCCTGTGGATCGATGACCGGCGGCACTACCGGCGGGACCCGCACGCGGCGATGCTGGTGAGACCGACTCGAAAGGGCCCTCACCATGGCTGACCTGCTCATCAACCTGCAGGAGTTCACCTCCTCGCTGCCCCCCTTCCTCCGATGGATCGGCGTGATGCTGGCCGCGGTGATCCCCTACGTCGAGGCTGAAGGTGGTGCGATCCTCGGGATCGCCGCCGGCGTCAGCCCGTTCCTGGCGATCCCGGCCGCCATCGCTGGCAACGGCATCGCGCTCGCCGTGGTGGTGAACGCGACCTCGGCCGTGCGCTCGGGTGTCACCGCGCGACGCAACAGCACCAGCGCTGGCGGCGTGGCGGTAACCGAGGAGGACAACGAGCCCGCACCGGACGCCAAGCGCGCACGCATGCGCCGTGTCTTCGACCGTTACGGCGTCCCCGGCGTGAGCCTGCTCGGCCCGCTGCTGCTCCCCTCGCACGTGACCTCGGCCGCCATGGTGGGGTTCGGTGCCCCCAAGCGCACCGTGCTGATCTGGGGAATCGTCGCCGTCGGCGCCTGGGCGATCTTGTTCGGCACGATCGCCTACCTCGGGGTCTCAGCCCTGGTCGGCTGACCCCTCACGCGCACAGCACGCGTTCTCTGACAGAGTGGAGCTCACGCATCGGTGAACGGGGAACGCGATGAGGTTTCGACGCGAGATCACGAGCGGGGCCGGACTGCTCATGCTGAGCGCGGGGCTGCTGATCGCGGGAACCGCCCCGCAACCGTGGCCGTTCGTGTTGCTGTACGTCGGGGCCTCGTTGCTCGCCTACGCGCTGACCGGTCCGGAACAGGCGACCTGGCAGAAGGCCACCGACCGGTCGCTGGACTCGCCCCAGCGCCGGAACAACATGGCGGTCGCCGCCTCCATGGGGCGGTCGCTGATCGCCATCGCGATCACCCTCGCGGCTCTCGCCGGACTCATCGAGGTGATCGTCGGCTCGGGCGGCGGCGTCGTTCTGTGGGCGGCGGGCATGCTGCTGGCGTCCGGAGCGGGCAGCAGGTGGGTGGCGACCCGCGAGCTGCAGGGTGCCGAACGGGCCTGATGTCGCTAGCGGCGCCGCTCGCCCACCCACATCCCGACGAGGCCGCGGACGTGGGCCACGAACCGCTCGTGCTCGTGCTCGGGGTACGTACCGCGCACGGTCTCGACGAGCAGCGCATCGAAGTCGGCGGAGTCGACCCAGTCCAGCACGCGTGAGTCGAGGTCCGGCAGGTACTCGGCGCACCAGTCCCAGTACCGCTCGGTCTCGAAGTAGTCATCGGCAAGGCGGCGGTAGCGCTCCATCTTCTCCTCGTAGGTGAGGGAGGCATCGTCGGCGACCTCGAAATAGGACTCCATGTCGAGATCCGCGCGCACACGACGTTCGGTGGCCAGGCAGTACACGCTCCACCGCACCAGCGCCGTGATCGCCCACGGGAAGTAGTAGTGCAGCGACGTGAGCGCCACGTCCGGGCAGGCGTTCGCGTAATCGATCGGGTACACCTCGGACCCGGCCACCAGCATCTCGGCGGAGTTGAACTCCCACCCGAAGAAGGCGTTCACCAGCCGGCTCACGGTGACCACCTCGGCACCGGTGTCGGCGTCCAGGAACCCGTGGTTGACCTTGTACCGCTCGTGCATCGGCAGCTCGGGCCGGAAGTCCATCACCATGGTCTCGGGACCGATCGAGAGCGCCCGCGCGAAGTGGTCGTAGTCCACGGTGGCCTGAAGGTGCATCAGCATCTGACCCGACTCGTCGTACGCCCGGTGCAACTGCTCGGCGTTCTCGATACGGGACACGCCACGCCAGGCACCGCCGTCGAACGGCTTCATGTACAGCGGGTAGCCGAGGTCCTCGGCGATCGCATCGAGATCGAACGGATCGTTGTAATGAGTGGAGGTGAAGGCCCAGCGGTCGTTGTCGACCGGGTTCTTGTACGGCACCAGCACCGTGCGCGGCACCTTGAGTCCGAGCCGCAGCATCGCGCAGTACGCGCTGTGCTTCTCCATCGACTGGAACGTGAAGGGCGAGTTGAGCAGGTACGTGCCGTCCAACAGCGCGGCCTTCTTCAGCCACTCGCGCGGGTGGTAGTACCAGTGCGCCAACCGGTCGATCACCAGGCCAGGGCGCACCGGGTCCATCAAGTCGAACGGCGCGATGTGCAGCCGGTCGCTGCTGAACGTGTGCGTGGTGCCATCGGCCGTGCGGACGTCCCCGACGCGCCGCAGGATCTCCTCGAACGCGCGCGGCCAGTCCTGCTCCGCGCCCAGCAGCAGCCCGATCAGGTGCCGTGAGATGTCCGCCATGGTCCTCCTCGTCCTCGCGGTGAACGCTATCGCTCCAGCAGGCCCTGCAGGTGGTGCGCGAGCTGACGCTGCCACCAGTGCCAGTGATGCGCCACGTCCTGCCCCCACACGTCCAGGTGGTGACCGATGCCGTGCCTGGCCAGCGCATCCGCCATCGCGCGCGTGCTCGGCAGCGCCCCGGTGGGCCACGTCTCCCACTCCCCCTGGCCCACGACCAGCTGCACGAACAGGCGCGAGCGCAGCCAGTCGAGGTGGTCGCCCGAGAAGGAGTCCAGGTAGCGCATCGGGTTGGTCCGGTGCAGGTGCTCGCCGTGCTCACCCCAGGCATGCCACAGCGACGGGTCGTAGTTGCCCGACATCCCCAGCACATGGAGGGCGATGTCGGCCCGCGTGAAGCCGAGATGCAGTGCGTGGTACGCGCCGAGGCTGGCACCCACGGCGATCAGGTCGGCGGGCGTGCGCTCGTGGATCCTCGGCACCACCTGGTGGATCAGCCACGCCTCGTAGGCCCGGTAGCGGCGCGCCCGCTCCTCGGCGGCCACCCTCTTCTCCGACCAGGTGAACGCGTCGAAGGCGTCGACGCAGTACAGCGTCATGCGCCCCTCGTCGATCAGCGGGGCGACGGCGGCCACCATGCCCTCGTCCTCCCACTCCCACACCCGCCCCAGCTCGGTCGGGAACGCGAGCACCGGGCGCCCGGCATGACCGAACCGCAGCAGCGCGCCCACGTGCGGCAGGTTCGGCGCCTCGAGCTCGAGGTACTCGCGGTGCACCTCAGGCCGCCGCGGCCAGCAACTCGCGCAGCGCCGGGTCGAGCGCGTCACGCCAGCACGTGAAGTTGTGCAGATCGGCGAGCTCTGTATGACTCACCGTGATCCCCACCTCGCGCAACCGGTGCACCAGCAGCCGGTTGTTCAGAGCGTTCTCCTCGTGGGCGCCGCACGTGATGGCGACCGGCGGCAGGGCAGCCGCCGCACTCTCGGTGAGCACCTCGGCCACGAACCCGGTGACCTCACCCCAGCGGGCGAAGCCCGACTCCTGCGGGTCCGTCTCGGGCGTGAAGAACGAGCCCGACTGCAACAGCAGGCCCGCGAACGTGCCCGGGTAGCGCCACTGAGCGTGCAGCGCTGCCAGCGCTCCCAGGCTGGCCCCGACGGCGATGCTCGCGCTGGTCGCCCGGCGTTGCTTTGTGCTGGGGATCAGGTGGGTGACGAGCGCCTCCGCGTATTCGTCCGAGGCGGCGTAGAGAAGCTCGCGCGGATGCGCGGTGAGCAGCAGCGCCCGCACCGGCAGGCGGTCTGCGGCCAGCACCGTCAGGTAACGTGTGAGCAGGCCACGCTCGGCGTAGTCAGGCCCGTCATGCACCACGACCAACGGCGCCTCGACGTCGTCGGGGAGATCCTGAGGTGACCACAGGGCGGCGGTGACACCGTCGACGCCCGAGGCGAGCGCCGTCGTCGTCCCGGCGGCGACCTCACGACCGAGCCAGGCAGGTGGCCGGTACCCAGGGAGCTCCAGGACCGACCTGTCTCCGAAGCCGGTATCGATCCGCGCCGGGTTGCCGGGGTCGAGCACAGTCTGCGTCACCTCGAAGCCGTACTCGACGCGGTGCAGCGGAGGCAGCGCCACCTCCACCGACCACACGCCATCGGCCCAGGCCAGCTCGGGGCGCACACCTGCCGTGCCCAGCCCGGCGTCCAGGCGCACCCGGCTGTAGACCCGATCGGGGTCGGGCAGCCGGAACTCGAGCGGGCCGTCGCCGCGCACTTCTGCCTGCATCGGGCGAGGTTACCGCCCGGCAGGCGTGAGCAGCCCGGGTGCGGCGACGGCGCCCACCACGATGACGGCCGGAGCACGCACACGGGCATCTGCGGCCACGTCCACCACGTCCCGCAGCAGCCCGCGCGTCACTCGCTCGTCCGGAGTGCTCCCCCGTTCCACGATCGCGACCGGCGTCGCCTGATCGGCTCCGGCGCCGCGAAGCTGCTCGACGATGTGGCCGAGGTTGCCGACGCCCATGAGCACCACCAGGGTGGCCGAGGCGTCGCGCACGCAGGCGAGCGCGGCGTCAGCGAGCGGCTCGTGACCGCTCGTGACGTGGACAGCCGCCGTGACCTCACGCTGCGTCACCGGGATCCCGGCCAATGCGGGCACCGAGAACGCGCTGCTGATGCCCGGAACCACGTCCACCGGCACGCCGGCCTCCCGACACGCGATCACCTCCTCGCCGCCGCGCCCGAGCAGGAACGGGTCGCCGCCCTTGAGCCGCACCACACGCCGCCCGAGCTGCGCCTGCTCGACCAGGATCCGATTGATCTCCGGCTGCGGCACCGGGTGATGTCCCGGTGTCTTGCCGACGTCGACGATCTCCACGCCCGGGCGCACGTGCGCGAGCACGCTGCGCGGGCCGAGCCGGTCGGTGACGATCACGTCAGCCTCGGCCAGCGCTCGCCTGCCCGCGACCGTGATCAGCTCCGGCGCACCGGGCCCCCCGCCCACGAGCGTCACGCTACCGAGCGCGCCGCTCGGGCGACGCAGGTCGACGCTGCCCTCGTCGAGCAACGTGTCGACGTCGGCGATCTGGGCGGTGCCTGGGTCGTCGACCACCACGCACCAGATGTGCTCGCCCTCCGCCCACCGGTGCACCCGGTCGCGCTCGCTCGGTCCGTCGTCGGCAGCGACCACGAGCCAGGCACCTCGCACGTCCGCGGCGATCGGGTCACGCTCGTCCAGACGCACCGTGTCGGCGTGGACGACCACGAGGTCGTGCAGGTCCTCGCAGACGTGAGGGGCGACCACCCGCACCAGCGCGCCCGACTGCTGCAGCTCAGCCGCGCGGGACGCGGCCACCGGCCCGCCGCCGGTCACGAGCACGTCGCGGCCGGCCAGCGGCAGGCCCACGAGCACGGGAGCGGTCATGCTCCCATGGTGACGCCGCGTGGCGATCGACTGCAGCAACGGCGTCGACTGTCCACACCTCGGACAGTCAGCCTCAGTCCTGCTGCGTCGCCCCGGCGATGTCCTCGTGGTGCCGAATCACTTCCGCCACGATGAAGGCGAGGAACTTCTCGGCGAACACCGGGTCGAGCCCGGCCTCCTCAGCGAGAGCGCGCAGCCGACCGATCTGCCTCGCCTCACGCTCGGGGTCCGAGGGCGGCAGGCCGTGCTCGGCCTTGTACCGGCCCACCTCCTGGGTGCACTTGAACCGTTCCGCGAGCAGATGGACCAGCGCCGCGTCGATGTTGTCGATCGTCCCGCGGAACCGGACCAGCTCCGCCGGTGGCTGGTCAGGCACTCTTCTCACGCGGCGTGCGCTTGCTGCGGGGTGCCTCGCGCGGCACGAGCGTGGGGTTGACGTTCTCGAGGACGACCTCGCGGGTGATGACCACCCGCGCCACGTCATCACGGGAGGGCACGTCGAACATCACCGACTGCAGCACCTCTTCCAGGATCGCCCGCAACGCACGCGCGCCGGTCCCGCGGAGGATCGCCTGCTCCGCGACCGCCTCCACCGCATCCGCGGTGAACTCCAGCTCCACGTTGTCCAGCTCGAACATCCGCTGGTACTGCTTGATCAGCGCGTTCTTCGGCTCCGTGAGGATCCGCGACAGCGCCTCCGCATCCAACGGCGCCACCGTGGTCAGCACCGGAAGACGCCCGATGAACTCCGGGATCAACCCGAACTTCAACAGATCCTCCGGCATCACATCCTCGATGGCGTCCGCCTCGGCAGCCGAGTGCAGCGGCGCACCGAACCCGATGCCCTTGCGCCCGCGGCGCCCGGCCACGATCTCCTCCAGCCCCGCAAACGCGCCCGCCACGATGAACAACACCTTCGTGGTGTCGATCGTGATGAACTCCTGGTGCGGGTGCTTACGGCCGCCCTGCGGCGGCACCGAGGCGGTGGTGCCCTCGAGGATCTTCAGCAGCGCCTGCTGCACGCCCTCGCCCGAGACGTCCCGTGTGATCGAGGGGTTCTCGCTCTTGCGGGCGATCTTGTCGATCTCGTCGATGTAGATGATGCCGGTCTCGGCCTTCTTCACATCGAAGTCCGCCGCCTGCAGCAGTTTCAGCAGGATGTTCTCGACGTCCTCGCCGACATATCCGGCCTCGGTCAGCGCCGTGGCATCAGCGATCGCGAACGGCACGTTCAGCAGCTTCGCCAACGTCTGCGCGAAGTAGGTCTTCCCGCAGCCCGTGGGGCCGATCAACAGAATGTTCGACTTCGCGAGCTCCACGTCATCGGTCTCACCGCCGCCGAACGGGGTGGCGCCTCCGGCGCTGCCGTTGCCCTCGGACGCCTGCACCCGCTTGTAGTGGTTGTAGACCGCAACCGCGAGCGACCGCTTCGCGCTCTCCTGACCCACGATGTAGGACTCGAGGAACTCGAAGATCTCACGCGGCTTGGGCAACTCGACCAGGCCGAGCTCGCTCGCCTCGGCGAGCTCCTCCTCGATGATCTCGTTGCAGAGCTCGATGCACTCGTCGCAGATGTACACGCCGGGACCGGCGATGAGCTTCTTGACCTGCTTCTGGCTCTTGCCGCAGAACGAACACTTGAGCAGGTCCGCGCCTTCTCCTACCCGGGCCATCGGTGCCTCCTGCTCGCTCGTGGTGCGTCTGTCTCGCGTGGTCCAGTGCTGAGCGTCGCGTCCGGACGCTCAGCACCATTGCACACTATGGTGGCCCACCCACGCACGGTTGTTGTGGCCACCGCGTGTCGGACGCTCAGCTCGCGGTGATCGCCTCGACGGCCTTGCGGCTCTCGAGCACCTGGTCCACGAGGCCGTACTCCTTGGCCTGCTCGGCCGAGAGGATCTTGTCGCGCTCGATGTCCTGTCGGACCTGCTCGACGTCGGTGCCGGAGTGTGCGGCGAGCGTGCTCTCGAGCCACTCCCGCATCCGGATCATCTCGTTGGCGTGGATCTCGATGTCCGAAGCCTGCGCGTAGCCGCCCTCCCTCGCGGGCGGGTGGATCAGCACGCGTGCGTTGGGCAGTGCGAGCCGCTTGCCGGGCGAGCCGGCGGCGAGCAGCACGGCCGCGGCAGAGGCGGCCTGCCCGAGGCACACCGTCTGGATCTGCGGCTTGATGTACTGCATCGTGTCGTAGATCGCCGTCATCGCGGTGAACGAGCCACCGGGGCTGTTGATGTACAGCGTGATCAGACCGTCAGGGTCCTGGCTTTCCAGCACCAGCAGCTGGGCCATGATGTCGTCGGCCGAGGCGTCGTCCACCTGCACGCCGAGGAAGATGATGCGGTCCTCGAACAGCTTCGTGTAGGGGTCCTGCCGCTTGAAGCCGTAGGCGGTCCGCTCCTCGAACTGCGGGAGCACGTAGCGCGCCGAAGGGCTCTGCGGGGACGCTCCGCCGGGGGTTCCGTAACTCATGTTCACGTCTCGTCTCTTCCTGTCCTGGCCGGCGCTCTACTCGCTGGTCCCGCCGCCACCGCTCACGGAGGTGGAGTGCGTGACCACGTGGTCGATGAACCCGTACTCGCGCGCCTCGTCCGCAGTGAACCAGCGGTCGCGGTCGGCGTCGCGGTTGATCTCGTCCACCGTCTTGCCGGTCTGCTCGGCGGTGAGCTCGGCCATCACGCGCTTCATGTGCAGGATGAGCTCGGCGTTGATCTTGATGTCGGTGGTGGTGCCGCCGATGCCGCCGGAGGGCTGGTGCATCATCACGCGGGCATGCGGCGTGGCGTAGCGCTTGCCCTTCGCACCCGAGGCGAGCAGGAACTGCCCCATCGAGGCCGCCATGCCCATCGCGACCGTGGCCACGTCAGGCTGGATGAACTGCATGGTGTCGTAGATCGCCATACCGGCGGTCACCGAACCGCCTGGGCTGTTGATGTACAGCCAGATGTCCTTCTCGCTGTCCTCGGCGGCCAGCAGCATCATCTGCGCGCAGATCTGGTTCGCGTTGTCGTCACGCACCTCCGACCCGAGCCAGATGATGCGCTCCTGCAGGAGCCGGTTGTAGATGCTGTCCCCGAGCGTCAGGCCACGGGTGTCCGGGCCCGCCGCCTGCGGGAAGTCGATCGAGTGCTGACTCACGTCTGCCGCCATTTCTGCTCGGTGTTGAGGCTGTCGCTCGGCGCCGCCCTGCGGGCCGCCGTCTGCGAGATTAACGCGGCGCCGCGTCCGTCCATGCCCTCGCCGGGCCCGGTTTCGCTGCCAGCGCACACCGGGCCCGCCGTGGACGTCAGGACTTGTCGGTGTCCTCGGCTGCCTCGGCCGCATCGCCTTCGATGATCTCGACCTCGGGGGTCTCGACGGCGGCCTCGTCCGCGGCGTCTTCCTCGTCGGAGCCGATGTAGTCGGTCAGGTCGACGGCGGAGCCTGAGCCGTCGACGACGGTCACCTCGCGCAGCGCGACCGCGAGCGACTTGTTCCGGGCCAGCTCGGCCGCGTACATGGGGATCTGGTTGTTCTGCGAGGCGCTCTGGATGAACTCGTTCGGGTCCACGCGGTACTCCTGCGCGGTGCGCAGCATGAACTCGACCATCTCGCCCTGCTCGACCTGGACCGCGAACTTCTCGGCCAGCGTGTCGAGGAGCAGCTGACGGCGGAGTGCGTCGGTGGCCTGCTCACGCACCTCTTCGCGGTGCTCGTCGTCCTCGAGGCGACCCTCACCCTCCAGGTGGCGGTGGATCTCGTCCTCGATGACGCCCTGCGGGAGCGGGAACTCGACGTTCTCGAGCAGGTGCTCGAGGAGGAGGTCGCGAGCCTGCACCGCCCGGTTGTTCGACTTGGCGTCGGCGACCTGCGTGCGGAGGTTCTCGCGCAGCTCGGCGATCGTGTCGACCTCGGAGGCCATCTGCGCGAAGTCGTCGTCCGCCTCGGGGAGCTCCTGCTCCTTGACTGCAGTGGCGGTCACGGTCACGGTGGCGTCCTGACCGGCGTGCTCGCCGCCGGCGAGCGGCGCGGTGAACGTGGCGCTCTCGCCGGCGGACAGCCCGATCAGGGCCTCGTCGATGCCGGGCAGCATGTTGCCCGAGCCGACCTGGTAGGAGACGCCCTCCGCGGTGTCGATCTCCTCGTCGTCGATCGTGGCGACCAGGTCGAGGCTGACGAAGTCGCCGTCGACCACGGCGCGGTCCACACCCACCAGGGTCGCGAAACGCTGGCGAAGCGCGGTGAGGCTCTCCTCGATGTCGTCGTCGGTGACCTCGGCGTCCTCGACCGTGAGCGTGACGCCGGACAGCTCGGGGATCTCGACCTCGGGGCGCACATCGAGCTCGGCGGTGAACACGAGCTGGTCCGCGGCCGCCTCGTCCGTGGCCTCCGTGAGACCGGGGATGGAGGTGACGTCGATCTTCGGCTGACCGATCGGCTTGAGGTCGGCCTCGGTCACGGCCTGGCGGTACAGGTCCGGCATGGCGGAGTTGATCGCCTGCTCGAGCACGGCGGCCTTGCCCACGCGCTGGTCGATGATGCGGGGCGGCACCTTGCCCTTCCGGAAGCCGGGGATCGTGACCTGCTGGGCGATCTCCGAGTAGGCCTGGTCGACCTGCGGCTTGAGGTCGTCCATCGGGACCTCGACGGTCAGCTTGACCCGGGTCTCGTCGATGGTCTCGACGGCGCTCTTCACGGCATGCACTCCTGAACGTGTATCTGTGGGTCTCGACGAGCGCTCAGCAACGCGCCGACGTCGAGCGGGCTCGGCCGTCCGCGCACACCAGGAAGCGGCGCGGGAGGGCGACGCCCCATGCTACGGCACCTGCTCCGGGGCGGCGGACGCCGCCTCTCGCTTGCTGCGGAGCACCCCGATGACGATCGCGGCGGCGATGACGAGCACCAGCAGCGCAAGGATGCTCCACGGGACCGACCAGGCACCGCCGTCGAGCAGGATCGGCGCAGCCAGCTCGCCGTCGACGGCCTGCGGGACCACATCGACGCTCACGTCGGTGTAGCCCAGCGACCACACTCCCGGCACCTCCACCACCCGCACGATCTCACTGCCGGGGAGGATCTCCTCGACGGTGGCCACGGCTTCGACAGTCCCGATCCCCCCGGGACCGCTCACCGTGACGCGTTCGGTGTAGAGGGTGCGCACGCTGCCCTCGTTCCGCACGGCGTACCGCACCGTGGCGGTGCCCGCCGCCACCGGATTGAGCTGAGCGGGCTGGTCGATCTCGAGGTCGGAGACGGCCAGGGTCACCACCTGCTCCCCCGGCACGCGCACGTGGATGCGGGACGCGAGGCGTTGCTCGAGCTGCACCGTACCGCCGGCATCGCTGGTCCGGATCGTCACGATGCCGCCGGTGTGGTCGCCCGGTGCGGCGTCCTGCGGAACCGTCAGGGTGAACGGGACCTCGACCCTGTCGCCGGGCGCCAGTGTGAGCTCCGAGACCTCGGGCACCACCCAGGCGCCGAGGTCGAGCTGGGGATCGGTCACCGGGACCAGATCGAGCACGCCATTGGCCGTGGTGAAGCCATCGGCGGCAGCGACGGCCAGAGTGAGCTCGGCCTCACCGGTGTTCGCGACCTCCAGCCCGTCCTGGATCA
>NZ_JBMDXJ010000242.1:0-12126 GCF_048594945.1 Pseudactinotalea sp.
GACGGCGGGGACCCGCCACCGGTGCGCCAGGTGCCGCCCCCACCAAGCGAGCGGGCCGTCATGGATCACCAGGTCCGGCGGCTCCGCCTGGACAACCTGAGGGAGCACGCACTGGGTCTCCTCGATGAGCAGCCGGAGAGCCTGGGACAACCCCTTCCCATGCAGCTGGGGAACGCGCTGGTCGGCCAGGTCCGCCCACGCGGAGCGGTAGGGCACGTGCTCGGCGCCGGTCTCGCTGATCCGGGTCGCGAACTCGGCGGTCGCGGACCAGGTCACCTGGTGGCCGCGGCGAACCAGCTCGCTCACGAGTCCCAGGGCGGGGTTGACGTGCCCCGCCGCAGCCGGTGAGTAGACGGCTATGCGCGCCATGGGTCAGACCTCCATCCGGGCGTCACCAGTAGCGGCCGGAACTGATGGCCTCAGCCACCGCTTCGGCCCCGTCCTCGGTCGCCAGGCGCGCAGCGACGTGCTCAGCTCGCACGCGGAAGGACTCCTCGGACGTGGCGCGCACCACCGCGGACGTGAGCCTGTCACGGTCGAGCCGCCGCAGCGGGATCGACGTCGGCGCGACACCGAGATCGACCAGCCGGCTCGCCCACAGCGGCTGGTCCGCGGCCAACGGCAGCGGGACGGCCGGCAGTCCGGCACGCAGCCCGGCCGCCGTGCTCCCGGCGCCCGCGTGGTGGACCACCGCACTCACCTGCGGAAGGAGCCACTCGTGCGGCAGCGCATCGACCGGCAGCAGCCCATCGTCTGCGTGTGGCTTCAACCCCGCCCAGCCGGCCTGAACGATGCCGCGCCGACCCGACGCCGCGAGGGCGGCCCGGATGGTGCTCAGCTGCGCCTGTGCGTCCGTGGGGGTCATGCTCCCCAACGTGATCAGCACGGGCGGTTCACCGGCTGCCAGGAAGTCGGTCAGCTCATCGCGCGGACGCCACTCTCGATCGGCGACCGGCCACCAATAGCCGACGACCGGACGCCACTCCGGCCAATCCGTAGGAGCCGGCAGCACCGACGGGCTGTAGCCGTAGACCGTTGGCCAACGGCTCTGCTCCAAGCTCGCGAAGTGCCGGCGGATGCCGATGGGCGCGAGCCCGAGGTCACGGCGTAGGTCGTCTGTCGTGGACTTGAACGGTAGCTGTCCCAGGAGCCGGACCGCGCGAGCGGAGGCGCGATTGCCCCACCCGCCCAAGGAACGCTGCGTCAGAGTCCAGGGCGGAAAGGCGGCGGTGGGGTCCATGGGTTGCAGGTAGACGCCCATGCTGGGGATCTTCAGAGCTTCCGCGACGTGGATGCCCTGCCACGCCATGACCGAGAGGAGCAACATGTCGCTGTCCGCTGAGGCGCGAACGATCGCTTCCCCGATGGCCCGCCAATGCCGTCGGTAGAGGCCGATGTTGCCCGTTGAGCCGGCGGCGCTGGTGCGCAACGCTCGCTGCCCGCGTTGCGAGCTCAGCTCCCGCGTCATGTCCATCGGCAGCGGACTGAACCCCGCGCCCCGTGACCTGACCAGCTCCTCGAACTGCGCGTGGGTCGCGATCGTCACATCGTGACCGTCGGCGCTCAGTCTCGCGGCAAGCCCCGTGAACGGAAGGACATCGCCAGTGGAACCGATCGTGATGATCGTGATCTGCATCGAAGGCTCCTCGCCATCAGGTGGTGGTACGGGCGACCGGCTGTGCGGCCGTCGGGGCTGTCCGGCGGAGCCAGTAGGCGAGCACGGCCGCGCCGAGTGCCGGGCCCCAGAGGTAGAGGGGAAACACGAACAGCTGCAGTAGCACCGTCGTCGGGTCATCGCCGGTGACGAACGGCATCACGAACATCCCGGGCGCAGACAAGGTCACCGCCGCCGCCACGGTCCCGCCGATGAGGGTCACCACTCGGACCGGGACCGGCCTCCCCGCCACGATGGGCAGCCACCGCGGGAACACCTCACCCCACCGGAACGTCAGCCCGAGCACGAGCAGCACCGAGCCTGCACACGGCAGGATGAACATCGCACCCTGGATGCGAGTAGCGGGGTCCATCTGGTCGATGACGAGCTCGCCACTGCCACCGCCCATCGGCCAGGGTGTCAGCCAGGTGAGGCGGAGCAGTCCGAACGGCACGGCCCCGAGCGAGGCGATGATCGTCGCGACCCGGCCCCATCGCTCGACGCGGGGTGGCACCATCCAGGCCGCTCGCCCGGAGGACCTGCGGAACATCTCGTGCGCAACCGTCCAGAGCCAGCAGGCGGCTGCGCCGGCCATGGCCCACGACCACGCGACCGGCGCGAGAAACGACACGAACCCACCGATCGTGTTGGTGAGATAGGTCCGGACGAGCGACACAGCGCCGTCGAGAGACCCAGCGGCCCAGGCTGCACCGACGCCGAGCACGACGATCATCAGGATGAGGGCCCCGGTTCGCGGCCAGCGGATGACGAGCATCACCAGAAACGTGATGACGAGGAACGGTGCCATCAGGCCGGCGGCGTACCCGAGTGAGGAGAGCAGACTGGCATCACCGAGCACGAGCGCGAAGCCGGCGGCCTGCAGCGCGGACCCGGCCACGACGTACCGCCCACGTGCCCTCATGCCGACCACGACGATGCCGAGCACGCCCAGCGTCAGCAGGATCGTGGCGCCGAGGACCAGGGGCATGAGCGCGTTGAGGCCCGTCGTCACGCGGCTGTCCGGCCCGTAGGGATACGTGGTGGGCACGGCCAGCCAGACCACGGCCACGGCCACGGCGGCGACCGAGACCACCGAGGCCCAGACCCAGGCACGTGGCGTGGCGGTTTCCGCAGCCAGGGTGCGCGCGGAGAGGTGCGTCGCAGGTCCGGGGTGTGGAGACATGACTAGTCGTTCAAGGGAGCGGCGAGCGCGGCGGGATGTCCAGCGTCAGCAACCGCGGCGAGCGCGCGTTCGAGGACCTGCAGGTCTTCGAGTGTCTCGACGGCGACCAGCCTTCCCCACGCGAGCGTCATGAACTGGAACACCGTGTTCTCGTACCGCACGCCGCCGGGTAGATCGCCCGACACGGTGGCCCGTACCGCGATGCGTGTCCGCCACGGTCCGCCGTTGACGAGGATGTCGCGGATCTCGAACCGAGCTCCTGGCAGCAGGCTGAAGACTCGGTTCCACCAGCGGATCATCGACTCGCGCGTGGTGCGCCGGCCTCCCAGAGCGTGGTCGCCGTGGAAGCGGTACTCGAACGAGGGCGCCAGGCCATCGACCATGGCCATCGGGTCACCAGCGTTGATCCGGTCGAAGACCGCTCGCACCTGGGTTCTGACGATCCACTTGTACATGCTCATCCCCGTCTCGTGGCAAGCGCCGACTCTGTGTACTTGTCGCGCAGATAGTCGCGCCAGGGACGTGTGCCCCGTGGCTGGGACTGCGTGGTCAGGTGTCCGGCGCGGAACCTCTTCCCGAGCTCGCCCGGGAGGCGAACAGGCAGCATCGCTCTGCGCTTTCCTGTGGCCGCCAGCCACTGCTGCGCCGCGGTGCGGAGGTCGAGAACCTCAGGTCCGGCAAACTCCTCGATCGTTCGAGTGGGACCGGCGCGCAGCGTCGCCACCACTCTCGACGCCACGTCTGCGGTGTCGACGGGTTGGGCGACGACTCGCCGGTCAGCGACCATCACGCCCGTCCGGGCCATAGCTGAGAGGGCCTGGTCCACGAAGTCGTAGAACTGCCCGAGCCGCAGAATGGTCCACGGCACCGGGCCCTCACGCACCAGATGCTCCGCCGCCACCTTGGTGCGGAAGTAGCCCCACGGAATCCGGTCGCACCCGACTATCGAGGTGTAGACGAACTGCGTGACTCGCGCCAGTCGTGCCTCGGCGAGGAGTCGGCTCGTCCCGCCGAGCTCGACCTCACGGGTGTACGAACGGCGGTAGGGAGCCGAGGCGAGATGGATGACGGCGGTCGCTCCCGCCGTCGCGTGTTGAAGGCCGGCACCGGTCGCGACATCGCCGACGACCCACTCGACCGCGTCGGTCGCCGGGCGCGGATGCCGGCTGAGGGCCCGCACTGTCAGGCCCTCAGCGACAAGCCGGGCAACGACGGCGCGGCCGAGCATTCCTGTGGCGCCGGTGACGAGGATCGTGTTCTGTGCCCCACTCATGTGGCCCGTGAGGTGGACGATCGTGCTCTCCGTTCTCTCGTGGACGTTCTGCAGGTACGACGACGTAGCGAAGGAGAACGTGAGGCGTGACCGCTCTACTCCTCGCGTCGAAGTTGGTCCCACTCGTTGAGCAGATCGGGAAACTTGCGGTGGAGGAATCCGTAGAAGTCGGCCATCTCCTGGACCCGTCGGCCCGCAGGCGTGTCGGGTCCGATCGCCGCGGGACGGTCCTGCGCGAGTCCCGAGAGCTCGCCGTAGAGCGAGCGCCTCGTCAGCGTCGCGGTGTACCAGTTCGGGGCGAGGGCGTACTTCCGTCGTCGGGTCCCGGGGAGCGACCCCACCCGAAGCACCTGGACGGAGAGCAGGTAGCGGATCGCTCCCGAGACAGCGGCCGGACTGACGTCCAGGACCTCGCTGATCTGATCGGCGGTGAACTCTCCGGTGGGGCTGGTCAACAGCGCCATGAGGAGGCGAGCGGGCATGCGCGGGAACCCCGCGGCATCCAGCAGCGCAGCCAGATCGTCGGAGAACTTGCGAGTCTCGTCGTCGGGCAACGTGTCAGCGCGGGGTTCCCGGTGGTCATCCGCGGGGTTGGGCGTCACGGGCTGAGATCCCTTCTGCGATAGAGGGCGAGGGCAAGCACGATGGCCGTCACCGCTGTCGCACTCATCCAGATCGCGCCACCCCAGTCAGGGTTCGGCATGGTGACGAGAGGCGTGTGCTTGAACGGCGAGACCGCGATCGCCCAGTCTGGCAGGCCGAGCCTGCTGCCGAGCTCGGCGAGGATGATTCCCAGAACGAGCAATGTCCACGCGATCGCACCGGTCAGGCGAGGCAGCGCGGCGAAGATGAGCGCGATGACACCAAGATAGAGCGCCGTCGCCGGCAGCTGTGCGGCAGTCGCAGCCAGCACGTGGAGGACCGTGAGCCCACCCATGCCCTGGGCGAGGTAGACGGCGGCAGCTCCGATCCACGCGGTCACCAGGACCAACCCGACCGACAGGGCGCCCACGGCAAGCACCGCGATGAACCACTGGCCTGGACCGACGGGGGTCCCACGAACGATCTCGACGTTGCCGCCGACCTCTTCGCGCCGGGCGCGCAGGACCACCAGCACGCCTGCGATGGCTGCGCACTCACCGACGAGGACCATGACATAGCTGAGCAACAGGTCGTAGAGAGGGCCATCGCCTCCGACGAGGCCGCGGATCGTATCGCCGATCGCCGCGTTCTCCACGTCTCCGCTGAGGGCGAGAGAGGCGAGGACGGCGGCGAAGGCTCCGATTCCCGTCCCGGCCAGCACCATCGCCACGAGCGTGCCTCGCTGGAGCCGCAGCGTGAGCCGGAACGGCGTTGCCAAGGTCGCCGGCGCGTGTGCCGGACCCGGCGTGGGGCGCACGATCGACGCTCCGAACTCCCGGCGCCGCTCCACCGCGACGGCGGCTGCGACTCCCACCGCCGCCGCCGCAGTCAGCACGAGCAGCGGCCACGGGTTGACGGCACCGTATGGGTCGGCGAGCTGCGCGAGGGTGAACGGCGAGAGCCAGCCGAACAGCGAGGGCGTCTCGACGAACGTCATGGGGTCGATGTCGGCGGTGACGTCGGCGACGACACGCACGGCGAAGAGAGCCACGACGACCCCTGCCCCCAACCCGGTGGCGGCCCGCGCCGTGGGTGCGAGCTGACTGCACACCGCACCAGCCGCGAGCGACAGCAGCCCCACGAGGAAGCAGGCCACCCCGGCCCAGGCTGAGCCCGCCATGTCCGCGCCACCAGCGACGAGGCCGATGACCATGGCCAGGGCAAGTCCCAGCGTCGCGATCCCTCCGGCGACGAACATGGCGATCAGGCTCGACAGGCGTTCCGTCGCTCCCGCGCGCAGCAGCTCCCTGGTGCCGTCATCCTCCTCCGCCCGACCGTGGCGAACGGCGAACAGCGTCCCAAAGAGGGCAAAGGCTGTCGCCAGCACCACGCCGTAGGTGTAGAAGAGGAACGCGCCTTCCGACGTACCCATCGGCAGACCTCGCCCGATCAGCAGGGCGGGGCTCTCGATCGCGACCTCGAGCGAGGCGATGCGCAGCGACTCCTCACCGAAGCCGCTCGCGATGTTCGCGGCGCAGACCGTGGCACCCACCAGGAGGCCCAGTGCCCACAGGAGCAGCTGGGCGCGAGCCCGCCGCAGCGCGACCCGAACCAGCACCCCTACTCCCGTCATCGCGCACCTGCGGTGTCGGGCTCTCCGGCACGATCGTCGCCGTAGTGACGCATGAACAAGGCCTCCAGCGACGGCGGTTCCGCCGTCAGGCCGGAGACCTGCGCCTCGGCCAGGAGCGCCAGCACGGCAGGTGTCTGGTCGGGCTCCACCGCGAACGTGGTGCGAGCGTCGATCTCGACGACGTCGTGGGCGGTCCTGGCCAGCCGATCGCGCACGGCCGGCGGCAGCTGCATCGGGATCGCGTACTCGGTGCGGGTCAGGTGGCGCAGCTCTTGCAGGGTGCCGGTCTCGACTCGACGGCCCTTGCGGATGATCGAGATCCGGTCGGCGACCTGCTCCACCTCGGCCATGATGTGACTGGACAGGAGCACCGACGCACCCTGGGACGCGACTCGCGCGACCTCGGCCTGGAAACGCTGGGCCATCAGCGGGTCCAACCCCGAGGTCGGCTCGTCGAGGATGTAGAGGTCGGCAGGCACGGCGAACGCCGCGATCAGTGCCACCTTCTGCCGGTTGCCCTTGGAGTACGTGCGAATCCGCTTCGTCGGATCGAACTCGAAGTCCTCGATCAGCCGCTCCCGCTCGGACGCGGCTGGCGACTGGCCTCGCAGCTGGATCAGCAGGTCGACCGCTTCACCCCCGGTCAACGACGGCCACAGGTTCACGTCGCCCGGGACGTACGCCAGACGTCGATGGAGCTCCGCCGGCCGTTCCCATGGGCTCTCGCCGAACAGCGAGACCTCTCCACCGCTGGGGCGGTACAGGCCGAGCAGCACCCGGATCGTCGTCGATTTGCCCGCTCCGTTCGGTCCCAGAAGGCCGTGGACATCCCCCTCGGCGACCTCAAGGTCGAGCCCGTCCAGCGCAGGGAACGAACCGAACGATTTCCGTAGACCTGCGGCACGGATCACTGTCGTCATGACTCGAACATACACTAATTTCACATAGTCGTGAATTCAGTACAGATAGCGCGGTCAGGTCCACCCGGTGAGCTTCTGCGGGTTGCGGATCGCCCAGATCCGAGCGACCCGTCCGCCCACGACCTCGACCGCCATCACGGCTGACGGCCGCTCCGCAGACTCGCGGCTGATCAGTCCGGGCTGCCCGTTGACCGTCGTCATCTCGAAAGCCAGGCCCGGCACGTTCGCGCGCAGGTCCACGAGGTAGCGGGCGATCTCCTCGGCACCGGTGACAGGAGCAGTCGCAGCGGCGACGAGACCACCGCCGTCGGGGATCACGGTGGCGTTCGGGTCGAGGACCTCCACGAGTGCGCGGAGATCACCGGTCTCCACGGCGGCCTTGAACAGAGCCACGACGCGCTCGTGCTCGCGGATGTCGACGCGTGCTCTGCGGGAGTCCCGCACACGACGTCTGGCCGACGAGGCGAGCCGCCGGGAGGCTTCCTCCGAGCGCCCGACGATCTCTCCGATCTCGGCAAAGCTGTAGCCGAAAACGTCGTGCAGCGTGAAGGACACCCGCTCAGCGGGCGTCATCGCCTCGAGCACGACCAGAAGCGCCATGCTGAGGGACTCGTCGAGCGAGACCCGATCGGCCGGATCCGCCACTCGGCCGGCACCGGTGTGGCTCGTCCAGCGAGCGAGCTCCGGCACGGGCTCCGGCAACCACTCTCCGACGTACCGCTCCCGTCTCGCCCGCGCGGATCCGAGCACGTCCAGGCAGATCCGGGTCGTGACGGTCACCAGCCACCCGGTCGGCGACGAGATGTGCCGCTGCTCCTCCCCGCTCAGCGCATACCAGCGGGTGGATGCCTCCTGGACCGCATCCTCCGCCTCCGATACCGACCCGAGCATGCGATACGCGATGTTGACCAGCAACGGTCGATCCTCGATGGGTGCCTCCATCGACTCGCTCCTTTCTTCGATACGCCTCGACATGACTGACGACGCAGCATCGACGAACGTGACGCGAGGGCAGGATGGCGCGGTTGACGTCCCGTTCTCCCACGCTACGTCGTCGTACTCCTCGAGCGGCGATTCTCGGTGCCGCAAGAGAGAGGGCCGGAGTCCATGACCATCCTGACCATCGTCACGATCATCACGATCGTTTTCAACGCCCTCGGGGCGCTTGCCTCGTTCGCGCGAGCCCCGTTCATCACCGACACGCTCACGGAGGTGAATGTGCCGCCGCATCGGCTTCCGCTGCTGGCGACGCTGCAAACCGCGGGCGCACTTGGCCTCCTGATCGGGCTGCTGGGGGTTCCCCTCATCGGGCTCGCGGCAGCGATCGGGCTGACGTTGTACTACCTCGGGGCCGTGATCGCTCACCTCAGAGCCGGCGCCTACCGCAGCTTGGCGAGCCCGCTGGTGTTCCTCGGCCTCGCGACCTGGACCCTCATCCTCTTCGCCACCACCGGCGGCTGAACAATCGTGTAGTTTACTGATCATGCGATCAGTAGGGGAGGGCGACCTCACGCGGCGCGCCCGTGTTCGTGACGCGGCACTCGCACTGTTCGCCACGCACGGTTATGCGGGGACCAGTGTCCGCGCGGTCGCGGCGCGGGCAGGGGTCAGCTCGGCCTTGGTCGCTCACCACTTCGGCTCCAAATCGGAGCTTCGCCGGGCGTGTGACGAGTACGTCCTCGCTGCGGTGTTCGAGGACAAGGACGATCTCGGTGCCGCAGACCCTGCCGCGACCATCCGACGGTGGCTGCACGAGGCACGGTCGGCGACGGTGCTGCTCGACTACGTGGTGCGGATGCTCGTGGACGACCCGCACTCCTCCGCGTCGCTGCTGGAACAGCTTGTGGCACAGACCGAGAAGATGATCGACGGCGGTGTGGCAGCGGGGACGATCCGAGAGCACAGCGATCCCCGCATGCTCGCCGTGCTGGTGACGCTGCATGGTCTCACTCCGCTCGTGATGCGACGCCAGCTGGGTGTGCTGCTGGAGGGCGCCACCGATCTGGAGAGCGTGGCCCGGCAGATGGCCGATCCGCTGCTGGAGCTGTACACCTATGGCCTTTACGCCGACTCACAGGTGCTGGATGAGGCCCGGGCTGCCACCGATGTCGCGGGCGGTGATCGTTGAGTGCCCGTGCTGAGCACCCGTGACGGCTCGATCTACTACGAGACCCATGGCGAGGGTCCGCCCCTGCTGCTCATTCACGCCATCAGTGCCGGAGCCGGCATGTGGTCGGCGCAGGTCGACCGGTTCTCACGCGACTACCGCGTGATCGTGCTCGACGCCCGAGGCGTCGGCCGATCGTCATCGATCCGCGGGTGGAAGCGAATCCGTGAGCAGATCACCGAGGACATCCCCCGGCTCCTCAGCCACCTCGGGGAGGAGAGTGCCACGATCTGCGGTGTCAGTTTCGGCGGCGTCATCGCGCAACACCTAGCGGCACGCCATCCGCAGCTCGTCGACCGACTCGTCGTCGTCGACTCCTACAGCGACACGCGGCCCACCTCCGTCAGCAAGGCTCTCTGGCTGGCGTCCGTGTACGCCGGGTCGCCCTCCAACCTGCTGCCACGTCGCACCCTCGCTCGTGTCATGCGAGACCAGTACCGCCGGTGGCCGGACGCGGCTGAGTACCTCTCCGACGCCGTGATGGAGCTGCGCCCGATCGATGCTCTCAAGAGCCGATGCGCAATCAACCTCGTCAACTTCCCGCCGGCGCTCAACGCAGCGAACTACCCGATCCTCGGCGTCGTCGGCGAGAACTCCTGGCCACGATCGATCCGCTTCATGGAGGAGCTCCAACGTGCCGTGCCACGGACACAACTCGTGCGCGTGGCCAACTCCAACGACCCCACACCCCTGTGCCAGCCCGACGCGTTCAACGACATCCTCGCCGAGTTCCTCGGCGAGCAGTAGGCCCGGCAAAGCGAGTTCCCGCCGTACGCGCCGAGGACCACCGGCTGCTCGTCCAGATGGATGGAGTCCATCAGACAGGGAAGGTGACGCCCGTCAGTTCCTCAGAGGCCGCCCAGAGGCGGCGCTGCACGACGGGGTCGTAAGACTCCGGACTGGAGGTCACGGTGCGCGGGTATCCCCGCACCTCGTTGCGGCCTCCTGGGCCGTAGTACTGCCCACCGAGGACAGCAGGATCGGTGGCGGCTCGCAGGGTCGGCAACGCGCCCATCGCCGCGCTCTGTGCGCTTGCACCGAGCCAGGTCAGTGGCACGCGGATGAGCGCCGGAGCACCAGACTTGCGGGCGAGCTCGGTGTTCGACAAGCCGGGATGTGCGGCCACGGCAGCGGTGCTGCCATGAACCGCGAGCCGTCGCTGCAGCTCGTAGGTAAACATCAGGTTCGCGAGCTTGGACTGCCCGTAGGCGCTGACCCGGTTGTATGACCGCTCCCACTGCAGGTCGTCGAAGTGGATCGCGGCCCGGATGCGGTGCCCTGTGCTGCTCACCGTCACCACCCGGGAGCCAGGCACTGCCAGGAGCATGTCCAGCAGCAGCCCGGTCAGAGCGAAGTGGCCCAGGTGATTGGTGCCGAACTGCAGCTCGAAGCCATCATGAGTGGTCTGCTTCGGCGTGTAGAACACCCCGGCGTTGTTGATCAGCAGGTCGATCCGCTGATGTCGCTCACGCAACGCGCCGGCCGCGGCGTGGACCGAGTCCAGCGATGTCAGATCCAACGTCTGCACGGTGACGTCGCCGATCATTCGAGACGCAGCCCGCTCGCCCTTCTTCGCATCGCGCACGGCCAGCACCACCGACGCGCCACGCTTCGCGAGCACCCTCGCAGTCTCAAAGCCCAGGCCCGCGCTGGCCCCAGTCACCACGGCCACCCGCCCCCGCTGGTCGGGAACATGCTGCTCGGTCCACTCCATCCGACTCCTCCTTATGTACCGACGGTTCGTTATCGTGAGAATAAGGGACCGGCGGTTCACTGTCAATCGACCAGTGGTAAATACGCTAGGTTGAGAGCATGTCCTTCCAGCGGGCGCGGAGCGAGGAACAGCGCGAGATCAGGCGCCGGGCGATCCTGGACACAGCGGCAGCGATGCTCGACGAGATGCCGGTGGCCGAGGTCAGCCTCAACGAGCTGAGCCGCCGCGCCGGTCTGGCCAAGTCGGCCCTGTTGCGCTACTTCGAGTCGCGCGAGGCGGTGCTGTTGGAGTTGCTCGACGCCTCCCTGCTGACGTGGCTGGTAGAGCTGTCCGACGAGCTAGCCGCCGGCGTCGACGAGCGCCTGACCGCGGAGCAGCGTGCCAATCAGCTCGCCGAGGTGCTGAGCCGCTCGCTCGCCGCCCGCCCCGTGCTGTGCGACCTGTTCGGGGCACAGACTGCTGTCCTCGAACACAACATCACTCTGGCGGTCGCGCTCCGACACAAGCACGCGTCGATGGACGCCCTCGCGACCATGACCGACCTCGTCCGCCGGCACCTGCCGGAGCTCGATGACGGCGCCCAGATGTTCTGCCTGCATGCCCTGATCTTGGCCGGTGCGTTGTCGGCGTACTGCCCACCGCCAGCTGTGGTTCTCGACGCCTACGAGGCCGACCCCTCGCTGCCCAGACTGAGCCCTGACCTGCGCTATGCCCTCCATCAGGGGCTCCACGCAGCGCTGCTGGGCACCCTGCCCCGCCTTTGACCTGTGTTGTTGGTGGAGCCAGCGGGAGCCGTCGTCACGACCGCCTCGTCCCTCGGCGGCCGTTCCTCCTCCCGAGTCCGGGTGGCTCCTCAAGGACAGAGGCCGCTTCGCGCAAGTGCGAGCGGCCTCTGGTCATTGGTGGAGCCAGCGGTGTCCTGGTTCAGGACACTGTGATGTCGCAGGACATCGGATTGGTGGAGCCAGCGGGACTCGAACCCGCAACCCCCTGCTTGCAA
>NZ_JBMDXJ010000243.1:0-4665 GCF_048594945.1 Pseudactinotalea sp.
GGGCGGCGCCGCCGGATTCGGCCGCTGTCCAGCTCATCACGACGCTGTACATGACATCGCCCGTCACCGCCGCGGTGTACGCCAGCGCCCACCTGCACGCAGCAGCGTGGGTCCGTGGGCTCACGAGCGGGGATACAGCTCGAGGTGCGCCGCCACCGCCCGGGCGCCACTCGGATCCACCGGCAGGTAGTCGGCATAGCGATGGACGACGGCGAGCAACTCGCCCTTCAGCGCCTCCATCCCCGCAACGTCCAGGTGCAGGGTGTGGTCAGAGAAGAGTTGCGCCTCCAGCCACTCGCGTGGCTCCAGCGCCACGGCGGACGCCACGCGCTGCAGCTCGTCGGCCTTGGACAGCACGACGGCCCGCATGTACTCGCGCGAGGTGTCGTCGTCGTTGCGGTGCTCGGACGCTGCGAACTGCGAGACCGGATCAACGGCACGCCACCACCGCTCGCGTCGGGTGCCTCGCTCGGCGTCCTCGACGATCAGGCCGCCTTCTGCGAGTTGTCGCAGGTGGTAGCTCGCGGCGCCGGAGTCGATGTCGAACTCGCGGCCCAAGCCGCGAGCCGTGGCAGCCCCTGCGGCCCGCAGCCGGCGGAGCAGAGCCAGTCGCATCGGGTGCGCCAGTACACGCAGCTGGGCCGTCGTCAGCTCGGACATGGAAGGACCGTAGCATGTTGCGAAGAACTCTTCGCAACATGCGAGGAGCTCTCAAGGCCGCCGCGGCAGCGCTGTTCGCCCGATCGTCATGGCGTCCGAGGAGGTCAGTCGAGGCTTCCGTCTGGGGGTCAGGTCGTCTGTCCCCCGTCGACGATCATGGCGTGACCGATCGTGAAGGCGGCTTCGTCGGAGCACAGCCACAGCACGGCGGCGGCGACCTCGTCGACGTGTCCCATACGACCGACCGGTTCTTGACTCAGAACGGCGTGGCGACCCTCGGGCGTGTCACCGAAGACTCGTTCGATCATGTGGGTGTCGATGATGCCCGGACAGATCGCGTTGATGCGAATCCCGGCCGACGCGTAGTCGAGGGCGGCGCACTTGGTGGCGCCGATGACGCCGAACTTGGAGGCACCGTACGCGGCACCGCCAGCGAAGCCCTTGACGCCCGCGCCGGAGGAGGTGTTGACGATCGCGCCGCCACCACGCTGCTGCAGCAGCGGGATCTCGTGCTTCATCGACAGGAACACCCCGCGCAGGTTCACGTCGACGACCCGGTCCCAGAGGTCGTCGTCGATGTCTGCCGCCGGTGTGGTGGGCTGCTCGATCCCGGCGTTGTTGAAGGCGATGTCGAGCCCGCCGAACTCCTCGACCGTGGTCTGCAGCGCGGAGCGGACGTCCGGGGAGCGGGTGACGTCGCACATGACCGCGACGGCCCGGCCTCCGGCGGCCTCGATCAGGCTCGCTGTCTCGGCGCTCCCGGCAGCGTCGACGTCGGCGGCAACCACACTGGCGCCCTCCCGGGCAAGAGCGAGGGCGGTGGCACGACCGATGCCGGAACCGGCGCCGGTGACGAAGGCGACCTTGCCGGCGAAACGGTGCTGCGCCGTCATGAGTGCTCGTTCGCTGCGGATTCGGGCCGGAGCTCGCCGGTCAGCTCGCTGGCCGCCCACGACGCCAACAGGGACAGCGCCTGCTCGGTCGATGACCTCGTCTCGGCCGAGTAGATGGTCAGCGTGAGGCCCGGGTCGGTGCGGAGGTCGAAGCTCTCGTACGCCAGCTCGAGATCGCCGACCACGTGGTGGTGGAAGTGCTTGGTGCCGCTGCCGTGGGTGCGGACGTCGTGGGCACCCCAGCGGCGAACGAACTCCGGGCTGCGGTTGGACAGCTCGTCGACGAGCTCGCGCAGCGCGAGATCGCGCGGGCTCTTCCCGAGCCCGGTGCGCAGGTTGGCCACCGTGATGTCGGCCGCCCAGTCCCAGTCGGGGTAGAACCGGCGCGCGCCGCTGTCCAGGAACGTGTACCGCGCGAAGTTCGGGGGCCTGGCCGGGTCGAGGAACAGGTCGGCGTACATCGCGCGGCCGAGCAGGTTCGTGGCGAGCAGGTCGGAGCGGTCGTTGCCCACGATCGCCGGTGCATCGGTGATCGCATCCAGGGCGCGCTGCAGGCTCGGCCGGGGGCGCCACTGCGGTGGGCTTCCGGTGCGGCGCAGCACCCGGTTGGAGCCATCGGCCTCGTGCGCGAGCCGCAGCAGGTGGGCCCGTTCGGCCTCGTCGAGCCGCAACGCGTTGGCCAGCGCGTCCAGCACCCCGGCCGAGACGCCGCTGAGAGCACCGCGTTCGAGCTTGGCGTAGTACTCCACGCTCATCCCTGCCAGCGCCGCGACCTCGCTGCGCCGTAGCCCGGGCACCCGGCGCCGGCCGGCGTTCGGCAGCCCGACATCGGCCGGCCTCAGCCTCGCCCGCCGCGTGGTGAGGAACTCGCTCACCTCGGCCCGGTTGTCCATGTCCTCGACCTTAGGCGCGCACCCGCCGGGGCATCGATGCACTGTCAGTACACCTCTCCGGCGGGTCTTCCTCGGCTCCGCGCGCGGCGGTTGCCTGGAGCCATGAACCTCTCAGTCAGAGTCCCGACGGCGGCCGGCCTGGTGGTCTTCCTGCTCGCCTCGTGCGCTGACGGGGCTGGGCGGGCGACGCCGGACCAGGTCGATCCGACATGCGATGGGTCGAGTGAGGTCGCGGTCACAGTCGAAGGCGTCGCCCTGTCCGCGACACTCGCCGACACCACGGTGAGCGATCGGTTCGCTCGGTTGATGCCGTTGGAGCTCAACCTCAGCGACCCGATGGGCCAGGCGTTCTCCGGTCCGCTCCCGGGCGGTCCGCTGGAGGTCGCGGACGGTGATCTCTTGCTCGATCCGAGCGAGGGTGGGGTGTACTACGCCCCCGACTCCCACACCGTCGCGTTCTACTACGACGACCTCGGCCAGAGCGTCCCGCCACCCGGCTGGGCACTGCTGGCAGAGCTGGAACCCGCCGGGGTCGAGGTACTTGCGGCGACCGGGCGAGACGCCCGTGTCAGCATCGAGCACTGCGGCTGAGCCGGAATCAAGCAGTGAAGCGGAGCTCGACGAGTGGCCCCGGTACGCGCGAGCACCGAGTGGTGGACCAGTCCCTGCCAATACCCCCTGCGACAGGGACTCCCTCCTGGGCCGGCTCGCGCATTGGATGAGATCCGACGCACCCGAAGACATCAGTGAGGGGCACAGACCCGGATGACGACGAGACCATGGCGAGTAGCGGCAGCGCTGGCTGCCGGGCTGCTGCTCACCGGCTGCAGTGACGCCGTCGAGCCGGGTCCAGCGGCGACAGCCAGCCCATCCGAGACGTCGCGCACGCCCGAGACGGTCCGGACGCCGTCGACCGCGCCGACGGAGCACGACGGCGTGGTCGGCACCGTGGTCCGATTCACCGCAGGAGACGCGGTGGTGGATGTGACCATCGGCGAAGACAGCCCCGCCACGCGCGACTTTCTGTCCAGGCTCCCCATGACGCTGGAGCTGGAGGAGTTCAACGGCCGGGAGAAGATCGCCTACCTGGAGCCGGAGCTGGATTGGCCGGGGTCGCCCGGCTCCGACCCCGAGGACGGCGACCTCATCTACTACACGCCGTGGGGGAACCTCGGCTTCTACTACGACACCACGGGTGTCGGGTACTCCGAGGCCACCCTGCACATCGGCACCTACGACGCCACCGAGGCCGAGCTCGCCGACTTCGAAGGGCAACAGACCGCCGTCGAGATCCTCGACGACTAGGGAGAGGGAACTCATGAACGTCACCTACGACTTCATCGGACGGACCGCGCTCGTCACCGGCGGCAGCTCCGGAATGGGGGCGGCCACGGTGCGCGCCTTCGCGCAGGCCGGTGCCGCGACCGCCATCGTCGACCGCGACGGAGATGCCGCGCAGCGCCTGGCCGCCGAGCTCACCCAAGCGGGTCACCGGGCGCGGGGCATTGGCTGCGATGTCACCGACGAGGCGCAGGTCGCCGCCGCCGTCGCCGCGACCGTGGACGCCTTCGGCGGCCTGGACATGGCGTTCAACAACGCCGGCGTCATGCTACCGCCGGTGGACTCCGCGGATGAGAGCGCGGAGGCGTTCGACACGATCGTGGCCGTCAACCTGCGCGGGGTGTGGGCCTCGATGAAGCACGAGCTGAAGCAGATGCGGGAGCAGGGCTCCGGCGCGATCGTGAACTGCTCGTCCCTCGGCGGCCTTGTCGGCGGTGACGGGCGTACCACGTACCACGCGACCAAGCACGGCGTCATCGGACAGACCAAGAGCGTGGCGCTGCAGTACGGCCCGCTCGGGGTGCGGGTCAACGCCGTCTGCCCCGGCACCATCGCCACTCCGATGGTCGAGCAGATGACCGCCCGCGGCGAGCTCGACCAGGAGAAGGCGGCTGCCGGGGTGCCGTTGCGCCGACTGGGACGCCCCGAGGAGATTGCCGCTGCGGTGCTGTGGCTGTGCAGTGACGCCGCCAGTTACGTCACCGGTGCCGCGCTGCCGGTCGACGCCGGCCACACCGCCCAGTAGGACCCTGGCAGTTCAGGCGCTGGCAGCGAGGCGTAGCACCCGGTCGGCGCGGTTCCTGGCCCGTGCAACCGGCCAGCGCGATCGCCGCCACTACGGCGGCAACCACACCGACGCGACGGCCCAGCCTCATGCG
>NZ_JBMDXJ010000244.1:0-6608 GCF_048594945.1 Pseudactinotalea sp.
TCTTCCAGCAACTCGAAGACCGTCTTGAGGTACATCTCCGTGGTGTCGATGAGGTCGGTCACGCCAACGCCACCCCCGCCTTCTCGCCGTTGTCGTCGCGCACCTCTCCACCTTATCTGTGGGCCGGGTCGACATCCCACCTTCCACGCTGTGGTCGTGCGGGACGACGGAGGTGCGTCACCTGGGATCATCACGGCATGACCTCGATCGTCATCCCTCGTGAGCTGTTGCCGGCCGACGGCCGCTTCGGGTGCGGCCCGAGCCGGATCCGACCTGCGCAGATCGACGCGCTCGCCGCACTGGGCACCACGCTGCTGGGCACCTCCCACCGGCAGGACCCGGTGCGATCGTTGGTCGGTCGGGCACGCGAGGGCCTGGCCACCCTGCTCGGCGCACCCGAGGGGTACGAGGTCGTGCTGGGGAACGGGGGCTCGACGGCCTTCTGGGACGTGGCCACCTTCTCGCTGATCCGGGAGCACGCCCAGCACGCCGCGTGTGGCGAGTTCGGTGCAAAGTTCGCGGCGGCCACGGCGGCGGCGCCGTTCCTGGGTGAACCGCAGGTGATCAACGCGGACCCCGGATCCGCCGCGGTGCCGATAGCGGCGCCGGGCATCGACGCGTACGCGTGGGCCCAGAACGAGACGTCGACCGGCGTGCTGACCCCGGTGGAGCGCCCGGCAGGCATGGACGACGGCGCGCTCGTGCTGGTCGATGCCACCTCGGCCGCCGGGGGCGTCACGGTGGACCTGGCGCAGACGGACTCGTACTACTTCGCGCCTCAGAAGGCGCTCGGTTCCGACGGCGGACTGTGGTTCGCGGTTCTCTCGCCGGCCGCTGTGGCGCGGGTCGAGGAGCTGTCGTCGCGTTGGATCCCCGCCTCACTGTCGCTCGCAGCAGCGCTGGCGAGCGCACGCAAGGACGAGACCGTCAACACGCCCGCGATCGCGACGCTGGTGCTGCTGGTCGAGCAGGTGGAGTGGTTGCTGGACCGTGGCGGCCTGGCGTGGGCGTCCGAGCGCACCGCGCGGTCGGCGGCCACGCTGTACGACTGGGCCGAGTCACGCGAATGGGCCACGCCGTTCGTGGCCGACCGCGCCGCTCGCTCCCCGGTGGTGGGCACGATCGATCTCGACGAGCGTCTCGATGCCGCCGCCGTCATCGCTGCGCTGCGCGCGAACGGCGTGGTCGACGTGGACCCGTACCGCAAGCTTGGCCGCAACCAGCTCCGGGTGGGCATGTTCCCATCGGCGCCGCCGGAGGACGTCGAGGCACTGACCCGGTGCGTCGACTTCGTGGTCGACGCTCTGGGCTGAGGACCGACCGATGCGACGGGGCCCGCCTCACGCCGCGGTGCGGGTACCCGACTCGTCGGCGGCCACGTCGATCTGTGCCTGCTCACGCGCCGCTCGCTCCTCCGGCGAGGTCAGCACGAGATGCGGGCGTGGCCGACGCTCGTAGGTGACCTCGATGCCCCACCGGCGGCGCGTCCACAACGCGGCGAGCAGCGCGATCACCATCGCACTGATCGACCCGACCAGGATCGAGGCGCGGCCACCCCATTCCGCCGCGATCCAGCCGACGATCGGTGACCCGATCGGGGTGGCCCCGAACAGCACGAGCACGTACAGGCTCATGACGCGTCCGCGCATCACCGGGTCGGTGCTGAGCTGGATGGCTGCGTTCGCCGAGGTGATCATCGTGAGCGAGAAGAATCCGACCGGGATGGTCGCGAGCGCGTAGAGCAGGTAGGTCGGGGCCAGCGCCATCAACGTGGATGCCACACCGAATCCGAAGGCAGCGCCGACCACCAGTCGCACCCGCGGGCGCACGCGGCGGGCAGCGAGCAGCGCGCCGGCGAGCGAGCCGATCGCCAGCACGGAGCCGAGCACCCCGTAACCATCGGCGTCGCGGCCGAACTCCTCGGTCGCCATCACGGCGGAGGTGAGCTGGAAGTTCAGGCCGAACGCGGCCACCACGAACAGGACGACGAGGATGACCACGATGTCGCTGCGGCCGCGCACGTAGCGCAGACCCGCACGCAGTGCGCCCGGGCTCCGTGTCGCCCGCGGCAGCCGTTCGAGCTCGGAGACCCGCATCGCCAGCATGGCCGCGATCGTGAACGCGAACGAGATGGCGTTGATGAGGAACACCCAGCCGGTGCCGACAGCGGCGATCGCCAGCCCCGCGATGCCGGGGCCGATCAGCCGTGCGGCGTTGAACGACGCGCTGTTGAGGCTCACGGCGTTCCCGAGCCGTTCGGACGGCACGAGTGCAGAGACGAACACCTGCCGCGCGGGCGCGTCGAGCGCGCTCACGATCCCGAGCCCGAGCGCGAGCACGTAGACGTGCCACAGCTGGGCGTGGCCGCCGAGCACCAAGGCCCCCAGGACTGCGGCGAGAACGCCGAGCAGCGACTGCGTGACGATGAGGATCTTGCGTGGGTCGTATCGGTCCGCCAGGATCCCGGCGAGGGGCGTCAGCACCACCGCGGGGGCGAACTGCAGTGCGGTCACCACGCCGACCGCGAACCCGTCGTGGTCGGTGAGCTCGGTGAGCACGAGCCAGTCTTGCGCCACCCGCTGCATCCAGGTACCCACGTTCGCCACCAGGGCTCCGAGGAACCAGATGCGGTAGTTGCGGATGCTCAGCGAGGCGAAGGTGGTGCTCACGTCAGTTCTGTCGGTCTTTCGGGTCTCATTCGGAGTGGATGCGCCGGAGGATCTCCTCGGCGGCGGAGAGCGTGGCTCGTTCCTGGGGGGTCAGCGCCGCGAGGCGACGCTTGAGCCATTCGTCTCGACGACGGCGAGTGGCGAGGATGTGCTCTCGCCCTCGGTCGGAGGCCTGCACGAGGACCTGCCTCCGGTCGTCAGGGTGGGTGTTGCGTTCGACCAGGCCGGCCTCCAGCAGGTGCTGGATGGTCTTGGTCATCGACGGCGGCCGCACTCGCTCCCGCTCTGCGAGTTCGCTCGGGGTGAGCGGACCGTGCGCGACGAGCTGTCCCAGCACCGCCAGCTGGCCGTCCGAGACGTCTCCCACACGCTGGTCTCGGAGCCGCCGCGACGTGCGCAGCAGCGTGGTCCGGAGCCGTGACGCCAGCGGCTCCGGGCGTCTCGCACCAGGAGCGGGAAGGCGGGCCGGCTCAGACATCGAAACGATTCTACCTCATTAGTTAGGCTAAGTAAATATTCGACCTGGCCGCATGCGCGGTGCCACGGCCTCCGGCGGCGCTCTACGATCGTGGCGTGCGAGCCCTCGATCCCCAGCAGACCCCGCAGGAGCTCCATCCGGCTCGCGTCAACACCAAGAAGCTGTTCTTCACCGGATCCGCGTGCTGGCTGGTAGCGCTGACCGCGGTCGGAGTCCTGCACCTCGCAGGCCGATCGCTCGACGGCCGGCTCGCCCTCATGTGCCTGACCGGGCTGCTGCTCGGCGTGATCGGGTCCATCTGGGCACACGCGATCCAACGGGAGCAGCCCGACCTGTGAGACCGATGAAAATTCTCGTCCCCACCGTCATCCCCATCGACCTCGAGACTCCCGACGGCGTCACGCGCGTCGACTACGACGTCGCCTCTCCCATCCCAGAGGAGCATCGAGACGCCGAAGCCGTGGTCGTCTGGCTCAACCCCGGCGAGCGACTCGTGGCGCTGCCGTCCGAGCTCCCCCGGGTCCGCTGGGTCCAGGGCCTGATGGCCGGCACCGATGCGGTGCAGGCGGCGTTCGCCGGGACCGACGTGGTGATCGCCGCAGGCGCCGGCCTGCACGACCAGCCTGTCGCCGAGCACACGCTCGCGCTGATCCTCGCCGCGGCGCGCCGCCTCGACGAGGCGTTGGCCGCCCAGGCGCAGGGCCACTGGCTCGAGGAGCATGGTGGCAACCAGATCCGCAACCGCAACGGATTCACCACACTCGCGGGTGCGCGCGTACTGATCTGGGGCTTCGGTGGCATCGGCCTCACGCTCGCGGGCTACCTCACCGCGCTCGGGGCCCAGGTGACCGGTGTGGCCCGCACTGCCGGTGAGCGGCACGGGTACCGCGTCATCACCACCGCGGACCTGCCGACCGAACTGGCCGCCACCGATGTGCTCGTCGACATCCTGCCGGGCTCCCCCGAGACCGATGGAGCAGTCGGCGCCGAGGTGTTCGCCGCACTCCCTGAGCACGCGTGGTTCGTCAACGTCGGCCGCGGCGTCACGGTCGACGAAGCGGCCCTGGACGACGCGCTGCGCGCGGGTTCGATCGCCGGCGCCGCGCTCGATGTGTTCCGGACCGAGCCACTGCCCGCCGATTCACCGCTGTGGCATGCGCCCAACACGATCATCACGGCCCACGCCGCCGGTGGGCGCCCGCAACAGCCCGGACGACTGATCGCGGAGAACCTGCGCCGCTACCGTGCCGGCGAGCAGCTGCTGGGCACGCCGTAACGGACGTCAGTCCGCCAGCGTGATGCGGACCGACCTGGCACGCTTCAACGCCTGCTCGAGCACGGCAGGGCTGGGATCGGGTAGGTCGTAGAGATCACGCGCCAGCAGCAGGCCGCATCCGCGTAGCCGCGGGTCCTGGAGAACCGCGGCAGCGAGTGCGCGGTCCCCGCCGCGCACGAGCGCGTCGATCTCGGCACCCCCGAGGATGCGGACCGCGTGCTCGGTCACAGCGTTCACGAGCTCGTCAGCCTGCTTGCCGCGCCGACGTGCGAACCGCTGCTGCGACCAACCGCCTGCGGCCGTGTGCGACTGCACGTGCCGGCGCCCCACCTTGCGCGCCACCAGCGCCGCGCGCTCGGCCACTGCCACCGCATAGCCGCCGCGCCGGACCAGCAGCAGGCCGAGCCGTGGCGGCGGAGCGGTCGCGGCCACGAGCGCCTCGACGTCGGTGACCGCGCCGTCCACAGGCTGCCAGGACGCGACCGACGCCGTGGTGCCGTCAGCGCCGGCGAGAGCCCCGCCGTCGACCGTGATGGAGCCATGGCGGTCGGCGAAGCCGACCAGCCAGCGCGAGAGCCGATCGTGATCGACCTCCACGAGGCGACTCATGTGCGCGCCTGCGGCGGGGGCCGCCCGGGCACCCAGCGCCCGAGCGCAGCAGCAGTGGCGCCCGCGATCGGCCCCATCGCCCCGATCCCGAGCGCGATCGACCCGATCGCGGCACCCGCGGAGACGATCAGCGGACCGCCCGCGTTACCGAGATCGGCGAGCAGCCGCCACGCGCCGAGAAACTGTGCCCGCTCCCCCGGCGGTGCGGTGTCGGCTCCGAGCGTCATGATCACGCCGGACCCGATGCCGTTGCCGAACCCGAGCAGCAGGGCTGCCGCGGTGAGCCCGCCCGCCGTGCTGGTCAATGGGATCAGCACCATGGCCACGCCCATGATCAGCATCGACGGGATCGCCACCCACCGTCGACCCTTGAGGTCCATGACCTTCCCGGCCGGGTAGAAGAGCAGCATGTCGATCCCGCCCGCGATCCCGAAGATCAGGCTCGTGGTCGCGGCACCGAGTTCGAGGTGCTCGGCCCAGAGCGGCACCACGGTCATCCGCGCGCCGCGCATCGCACCGACGAGGAGCACTGCCACGCCCAGCGTGCTCAGTGTGCGGCGATGCTCGCGCATGACCGCGAACAGCCCGGTGGGCCGGTCGCGGTCCGTGCGCCGCGGGTCAGGGTCGGTGGCGACGGCGACCACGACGGCCGCGAGCACGCTGGTGGCGACACCGAGCAGGTAGATCGAGGGAGTGCTGCCGGTGAGGTGGACGATGCCCGCACCGGCGAACGGCCCGATGAACAGGCCGATCCGGTGGACTCCGCCGAGCGTGGAGAGGGCCCGTGCACGCATCAGCACCGGCACGGCCTCGGTGAGATAGGACTGCCGGGCCAGCGAGTAGACCGCCTCGGTCGCACCGAGGAGCAGGGCGCCGAGGCCCAGCACGGCCAGGTTGGTCGCCGCGGCGAGCAGCCCCATTCCGATGACGGCGACCCCCGAGGCCACGATCATCGCGAACCGGTCGCCGAGGCGAGCTGCGATCGCGCCGGCCGGCAGGTCCGCCAGGATGCGCCCGATGGGAAGCCGCGCGGTGATCCCGGCCGCCGTGGCCAGAGCGGCGCCGCGCGGGCCCGCGCTGACCGCGAGGACCGGCATCATCGCGCCGATCCCGATCTCGAAGACCAGCGCGGGGACGTAGACGCCCGGGATCAGCGACGTCCATGAGGGCGGTGATCCCGGGCGCTCGTCAGTCACACAGAGCGATCATGCCAGGTAGGTCAGCGGATGAACTCGTCGCCGTCCTTGCCACCGGCGAAGACCAGCTCCGCGGCGCGGATGAACTCGTCGCCATCCTTGCCAGCACGAGCAGCGCGGATGAACTCATCACCATCCTTGCCAGCAAGAGCAGCGCGGATGAACTCATCACCATCCTTGCCAGCAAGAGCAGCGCGGATGAACTCATCGCCATCCTTGCCGCCGGCAGCGGCAGCGATGAACTCATCACCATCCTTGCCACCAAGAGCAGCAGCGATGAACTCATCACCATCCTTGCCACCAAGAGCAGCAGCGATGAACTCATCACCATCCTTGCCACCAAGAGCAGCAGCGATGAACTCATCACCATCCTTGCCAGC
>NZ_JBMDXJ010000245.1:0-1552 GCF_048594945.1 Pseudactinotalea sp.
GCGGCCGTAGAGCGTCGACCAAAGAGTGTCAAGAAGGTCGGTGGATGGGGTCAGCCCAGCTGGACCGGCAACAGTCCCCGTCGGGTCCGAGAGGCGATCTGTGCCAGGGCGCCACGCAGCGCGGGGAACCTGAACTCGAACCCAGAGTCGAGCAGCACGCCGGGGTGCACCCAGCGGCTCTTGAGCACCAGCTCGGGCTCGGTGCCGATGATGCGGCCGCCGATCTCGAGCAGCCACCTGGGCTCGGGCAGCCCGAACGGTGCTCCGAACACCTCGCGCATCTGACGCATCAGCGCGGCGTTGGTCACCGGATTCGGCGTCGCCACGTTGACCGGCCCGGAGATGTCGCTGCGAGCGTAGAGATGGTCGATCGCCCGCGCCACGTCCTCGACATGCACCCAGCTGAACACCTGGCCGCCGTCGCCCATCGGGCCGCCGAACCCCATCCGGGTGAGGTTGATGATCGGGTTGATCGCGCCGCCACCGGCGCCGATCACGATCGACATCCGCAACGCGACCGTGCGCACGCCCTCGGGTGCGTCCGTCAGCTCACGTTCCCACGCTCGGGCGACCTCGACCGAGAAGCCGCCACCGAGCTCACCCGTGGCCTCGTCCTGCGGCCGGTCGCGAGCGTCGCGATAGATGGTCCCGGTACTGGCGTTGATCCAGACGGAGGGGGGAGCCGTGGTGACCCGGAGAGCCTGCGCGAGCTCCGCCGTCGTGTCCACCCGGGAGCGGAAGATCAGGTCGGTGTTGCGCTTGTTGTAGCGGCAGCTCACCGACCGCCCGGCGAGGTTGACGAGCACGTCGGAACCGTCGAGGAGCTGCGCGATCGCGTCGGTGTCGCCCCAGCGCGCATCGGCGCCCGGGCCGCGGCCGATCGTGCGTACCGTCGCGCCGCGGTGCCGCAGCCGCGCCACCAGGTAGCGACCGATGTAGCCGGAGGCACCCGCGACGACGGCCGAGCGGATCCCTGTCACCGGCCGAGATCGACGTCTGGGACGTCGTCCGCGACGTCGAAGCCGAGCACCTGCCCGTAGAAGGCCAGCTCGGTCTCGAGCGCGAGCGTGATCGCGTCCGCGCTGCGGAAGCCATGGCCCTCGCCGGCGAACTCGACATACGCGATCGGCACCCCGCGCTCGCGCAGCGCGGCTGCCATGCCGGTCGATTGAGCCGGCGGCACCACCCGGTCCTCGGACCCCTGCAGCAGCAGCACCGGTGAGGTGATGCCGTCCACGTGCCCGAGCGGCGAACGCTCGGCGTAGACGGCCTCGTCCTCGGGGTACGGCCCGACCAGGCGGTCGAGGTACCGGGCCTCGAACTTGTGCGTCTCGGCGGCCAACGCGGCCAGGTCGCCGATGCCGTAACGCGAGGTCCCGGCAGCGAACGTGTCGGTGAACGCCAGCCCCGCGAGCGTGGTGAAGCCGCCGGCGGAGCCGCCCCGGATCGCGAGTCGCTGCGCGTCCGCGCGCCCGGCGGCCGCCATCGCGGCGGCACCGGTGGCGCAGTCGATCACGTCCACCACGCCCCAGGCACCGTCGAGCCGCTCCCG
>NZ_JBMDXJ010000246.1:0-2029 GCF_048594945.1 Pseudactinotalea sp.
GGCAGCGCGCCGAGACCGCCGCACGGGGCGCAGGTCGCTCGTGGCCGCGCGGCCGCATCGCCGTGACCGTACCGATCCACCTCGCCGTCACCGAGAGCGAGGCGCGCCGGCAGGTGCGCCACGGGATCGTGCGCTGGGCAGAGTACGCGCGGACGTCGATGCCCGCGGCGGTCCCCGCCGGATCCGACGCGGACACGCTCGTGGACGGTCTGCACGATGCCGGACGCGCCGTGGTCGGTACTGCTGCGATGGCCGTGGCGCACCTCGAGCGGGTCCTTGACCACAGCCAGGGCGTGGACACGGTGCTGGTGGAGCTGGCCGGCTGGGCCGGCGCAGCCGACACCCACGCCAGCCTGGAGCGGTTCGCCCGCGAGGTGGTGCCGCAGCGGACCGGCGCCGCCCGCACCCGCCTCGCCGCCGCCGCTGCCGACCCGCCCGGCGCCCGCCGCGCGGGTCGCCGCGCAGCGGGACCGCTACCGGTACATGGGCCGGCCCCGACCCCTGTCCGCGGTGTCACGCGTGTGCACGTGGAGCCGCCCTCCCGCTCCCGCGGCCGCCACGCCGTGGACGAGGACTGACCGCCGACCGCGTGGTTGGCCCGGCGGCATCCCGCCGTAGGCTGGCGCCGTGCTGATCCTGTTGCCCCCGTCGGAGGGGAAGGCGCAGCGTGGGAGGGGGCGGCCGCTCGACCTGTCGCGCCTGTCGTTTCCCGAGCTCGCCGATGCCCGCGACCGCGTGCTCGACGCCCTGACCACCAGCAGCGCTCTCCCGAACGCCGTCGCGCGCCTCACGGCGCCGGTGGGCGCCGCTGCGGAGGTGGAACGCAACGTGCGGATCCGGGAGCTCGGCACGCTGCCGGCCGAGCGTCTCTACACCGGTGTGCTCTACGACGCGCTCGACCTGGCGTCGATGGAGACTGCGGCACGGCGCCGGGCGCGGCGGTGGATCGTGGTGACCTCCGCGTTGTTCGGGGCGGTGCACCTCGGCGACCCGCTGCCGCCGTACCGGCTGCCGATCTGCGCGAACCTCGAGGGTCTCGCCGGCCCAGACCAGACCGCAGGGCTCGAGTCCTACTGGCGCCAGCACCTGCCCGCGCCACTCACCGAGGCTGCAGGCGGCGGCGTGATCGTCGACTGCCGCTCCAGCAGCTACACGCCGCTCTGGCGACCGGCCGGCGACCTCGCCGAACGCTGGGTACAGATCCGGGTACCCGGTGCGAGCCACTCCGCCAAGCACACGCGCGGCCTCGTGACCCGGCACCTGTGCGTCGCGGGCTCCACAGCCCGCCACGTGCCCGCGGTGGCCGACGAGATCGGGCGAGCCTTCGCCGTCGAGCTCCATGAGCCGGCCCGCCCGGGCAAGCCGTGGATCCTCGACGTCCACCCGCCGTCGCCGGCGTAGGACTCCCCGTGCGAGTCAGCCGGACAGCACCGTGCCGTCGGCGACCTGCTCGGGTGCGCCCGGGTCGGCCAGCTCAGCCGCGCCGGTCACCTGCACCTCAGCGCCGAACGTCCAGTCGCCCTTGACGGTCAGCGACGTGGCCTCCCGCAGGCTCGGCGCGCCCTGAGCGAACCGCGCCTCGAAGTCGTCGATCTTCTTGAAGTACCGGGAATCCAGGTCGATCGCGGGGATCGCACCAGCCTGGGTGAGCCGGCCGTCCTCGCCGAGGTCGTAGACGTCGGACCGCAGCAGCAGCAGCTCGTTGGTCGTCTTGACCGGCAGGAACCGATCGCGCCCCACCGCAATCGCGGTGGCGCCCTCGAACACCTCGACGGCGGTGCCCATCCCCGACTCGATCTGGATCACCTCGGGTGAACTCGCGTCCGCGGGGTCCACGGTCTTGACGTTCTTGATCAGCGGTAGCCCGAGCACGCCGCCGCGCTCGGCGAGGGTGTCGCGCAGCACCTGCAGGTCGAACCACAGGTTGTTGGTGTGGAAGTACGGGTGCACGTGCTCGTCGGTGAAGAAGTGCATGTCCTCATCCGGCGTCATCGCGGTGTCGCGCAGGATCAGCTGGCCGTCGGACTTG
>NZ_JBMDXJ010000247.1:0-11507 GCF_048594945.1 Pseudactinotalea sp.
CGGGGCTCGTGGCCGAGGTCGGGCCCCCGTGGATCATCACCAGCAGCGGTGGCAGATCGCCCTCCGGTCCGGCGGTGCCGGCGAGGGCCGGCGGGTAGTAGAAGCCGTGCGCCTCCACGCCGTCACCGGCGTCCCAGGAAACCGGCTCGGCCTCGCTGATGCGCGCCTCGGCGTGTTCCAGGCGGGTGGAGGAGGCGAGCACCGTGGTGGTGCCCCCGGCGAGCTCGAGCTCGACGACCGCGCCGGGGCGCCGGGGGTGCGCACCCACGAATACCACCCGGTCGGTCGCCGCTGCGATCGCGCCGGCCGGCTCCCACTCGCCGACCCACGCCTCCAGCTCGCCGTTCAGCAGCCGCATCGTGCCGAGTCGACGGCGGCCCTCCTCGACCCAGGAGAGCACCAGGTGGTCCTCGTCCAGCACCGCGATCGTGCGCGGCCCGAACACCCACTGCGGCGCGGAGAACTCGACCTGGGCCGGGTGCAGGTGTCGGGTGCGCAGCTCGAGCCAGCCCTCGGGCGTGCTCAGCTCGGTCCGATAGACGTTCCACCAGCCGGAGCGGTCATCCACGTGCACGAGGTCACCGGCGGGCGTCCAGACCGGCTCCTGGGCGGAGACGTCGTCGCCACCGGCTACGGCGACCGACCGGGAGCGCAGCGTGCCGTCGGTCGCCAGCTCCGCCACGTGAACGATGGAGCCGTCCCACGGCATGTTCGGGTGATCCCAGGTCACGAACGCGAGGTAGCGACCATCGGGGGACAAGCGTGGTGCGTTGACGAAGTCCGTGCCGGCGAACACCTCCCGCACCTGCGAACGCGATGCGGCCGCCGACCCGTCGAGCGGGACCGCCACGAGTGAGATCGTCGGATCGGTTCGGAACCCGCCGGCCTCGCCGTGGTCCTCGAGGACCGCGTAGACCAGACCACGGCCGGCGTCGATCGACAGATCGGCGTACCGACCGCCGTCGGCCGGGGTGAGTGGCGTGGCGCCGCTGCCGTCGAGCGCGAACCGGTACAGCCGGTCGTCCTCCTTGCGGGAGGCGACCACCATGTCGCCGGCCACCGAGAACACACCGCCGCCGTACTCCTGGGCGCGCGAGCGCACGTCGAACGGCTCGCCGTCGGGAGCCTGCTCGGGCGAGACCCGGGTGACGTCACCCGAGGCGTCGCGACGCATCAGCACCGTGCGGCCCTGCTCGGAGGCACGGCCCTCGGTCCAGAACGTGTCGCCGCCGACCACGGCGACCTCGGACAGCCGCACGCTCGCACCCGCGAGGTCAGAGGCGCGCAGCGGCGACGGCCAGGAGCCGTAGGGGAGCGCGGTCACGACCAGCCGCCTGGCAGCGGTCGGCCCTCGTCATATCCCGCCTGCGACTGGATTCCCACGACCGCCCTCTCCACGAACTCCTCGATCGTGCTCGCGCCCGCGTAGGTGCAGGCCGAGCGTAGCCCTGACGTGATCTGGTCGAGCAGATCCTCGACCCCGGGCCGGTCCCGGTCGATGTACATGCGTGAGTGCGAGATGCCCTCTTCGTAGATCGCCTTGCGGGACCGGTCGAAGGCCTCGGGCTCGCTGGAGGAGCGCGCCGCGACCGCACGTGCGGACGCCATCCCGAAGCTCTCCTTGTACTCACGGCCGTTCGCGTCCACATGCAGATCGCCCGGCGACTCGTACGTGCCGGCGAACCAGGACCCGATCATCACCTGGCTGGCACCCGCCGCGATGGCCAGGGCGACGTCACGCGGGTAGCGGACCCCGCCGTCGGCCCAGACATGCTTGCCGAGCTCACGCGCACGCGCCGAGCACTCCAGCACGGCCGAGAACTGCGGGCGCCCGACGGCGGTCATCATCCGCGTGGTGCACATCGCGCCTGGACCGACCCCGACCTTGAGGATGTCCGCGCCGGCCTCGACCAGGTCGGTCACGCCATCGGCCGTGACCACGTTGCCGGCCACCACGGTCACGTCGGGAGCGACCGAGCGCACCGTCCGCAGCGCCTCGATCATCTTCGCCTGGTGCCCGTGCGCGGTGTCGACCACGAGCACGTCGGCCCCGGCCTGCAGCAGGGCCTCGGTGCGGCCCGCGACATCGCCGTTGACGCCGATCGCGGCGCCGACGCGTAGTCGGCCCTCGGCGTCGAGGGCGGGGGAGTAGATCGAGGAGCGCAGCGCGCCCAGCCGGGTCAGCACGCCGAGGTAGCGCCCGGACCCGTCGACCACCGGGGTGAACCGGCGCCGGTTGGCGTGCAGCTGGTTGAACGCGTTGCGCAGCGCGGACTCGCCACCGCCGGCGAGCACGTCGATGCCCAGCGTGGTGACGTCACCCGACATCAGCGTGCCCACCTGCGCGAACTGGTCGGCCCCCTCGCAGTCGTTGCGCGAGATCACGCCGACGGGCCGCTCGCCGTCGAGCACCACAGCCGCGCCGTGGGCACGTTTGTGCAACAGCGAGAGCACGGTGTGCACGGTGTCGGTCGCGGTGACCGTGACCGCGGTCTCCAGCACCGGGTGCCGCGCCTTGACGCGCCCGATCGTGCGGCTCACCTCACCGAGCGGGACGTCCTGCGGCAGGATCACCATCCCGCCGCGCCGCGCGACCGTCTCGGCCATGCGCGATCCCGCCACGGCAGTCATGTTGGCGACAACGATCGGGATCGTCGACCCTGCGCCGTCGACCGGCGTCAGATCGACGTCGAACCGGGAGGCGACGTCCGAGCGGGAGGGGACCAGGAAGACATCGGAGTAGGTCAGGTCGTGCGAGAGCTCTCCGGACAGGAACCGCATGACGTCAGCCTATGCTCCCGCGGCAGGCGCACGGGCTGCGGATCGGGCCGGGTTACCCTCGCTCTCCGTGACGGCTGCCACCCGGACGGACCAGGGCTTCCGCCCCGAGGTCCAAGGCCTGCGGGCGGTCGCGGTCGCGCTCGTGGTCATCTACCACTTCTGGCCGACCCGACTCACGGGCGGCTTCGTGGGCGTCGACGTGTTCTTCGTGATCTCGGGCTTCCTCATCACCTCCCACCTGATGCGCGAGGTCGAGCGCGAGGGAACGGTCTCGCTGCGGAACTTCTGGGCGCGCCGGATCCGGCGGCTGCTGCCGGCATCGCTGCTGGTGCTCGCGGTGTGTGCGGTCGCGACGTACCTGTGGGTGCTACCCACGCACTGGGTGACCACCTCGCGAGCGATCGTCGCCAGTGCTCTGTACGTGCAGAACTGGGCGCTCGCCTCCGACGCCGTGGACTACCTCGCGCAGGGTGAGGCGCCCACGCTCGTGCAGCACTTCTGGTCACTGTCGGTCGAGGAGCAGTTCTACGTGGTGTGGCCACTGCTGCTCGTGGCCGGCCTCGCGTTGGCGCGTCGGTTCCGGCCCGGTCTCTCGCGCGTGCGTACGGCCGCGATCGTCATCGCGACCGTGGGTCTGGCCTCGTTCGCGACGTCGTTGGTCATGACCGCGCGCGAACCCGCCTGGGCGTACTTCGCCACTCCGACGCGTCTGTGGGAGCTTGCCCTGGGCGCCGGGCTCGCGCTGGTCTCGATCCGCCTCGCGGCGGCGCCGCGAGCCGTGCTGGGCTGGCTCGGCCTCGCGGCGATCGTCGCGACTGCCGTGATGCTCGACGGCGGAGCGGCCTTCCCCGGTTGGGTCGCCGCCGTGCCCACTCTCGGGACCGTCGCGGTCATCGCGGCCGGCACCAGCGGCTCTCGCTGGGGGGTGGATCGGGTGCTGAGCCTGCGGCCGGCAAGGTTCCTCGGCGACATCTCCTATGCGGTGTACCTGTGGCACTGGCCGGTGGTCGTGGTGGCGCCGCTCGTCCTGGTCCGCGAGCTCTCGATCATCGACAAGCTCCTCGGCATCGGAGTGGTGGTGCTGTTGTCCTGGGGTACCAAGGTGTGGGTCGAGGACCGGTTCCGCAGGCCCCGCCGAGGGGTCGTGCGCACGTACGCTCTGGCAGCAGCGGGCATGGTGCTCGTGGTCGCGCTGGGAGCGAGCGTGCGGGTCCAGCTCGAGATGCGGGTGACGGCGGCTGAGGCCGTGGTCGCGGAGGCGTCGGCCGACCCGTGCTTCGGCCCCGGCGCCATGGCGGATCCGGAGGCGTGCGGCGGTCCGACCGGTGACGGTCCGCTGCTGGTGCCGCCGGCGCTGATGGCGCTGCAGAACGACGAGCCCCGGTACCTCGGCTGCCAGCAGACGTTGGACAGCGCGGAGGTGGTGAGCTGTAGCTTCGGTTCCGAGGAGCCCGACCCGGACGCCGAGGTGGTGATCGTGGGCGACTCGCACGGTACGCAGTGGTTCCCGGCGCTGGAGGCGATCGGACGCGAACGGAACTGGCGGATCGAGACGTACTCCAAGTCGAGCTGCCCGCCCACAGCGGCCGAGCGGATCGTCGCCGACGAGACCGACGGGATCCGGCTCGAGGACTGCCGCACCTGGCTCGCCGAGGTGACCGAGCGGGTGCGGGCAGCCGATCCTGATCTGGTGATCGTGACCGCGTACTCCTCGGCGTACGAGTACGCCCAGCCGGCGGACGACCGGCTGGGCGAGCCCTCCGCCGTCGAGCCGGATCCGGCGGTCGCCGGCTACGCGAGCCTGTGGCAGCAGTGGCGGGACCAGGGAATCGAGGTCGCCGCGATCGCGGCGATCCCACGGACGCAGGGTGAGAGCGTGCCGGACTGCGTGGCGGCGCATCCGGATGACCTCAGCGCATGCAGCACGCCGCGTGCGGAGGCGCTCCCGCCCGACCCGCTGGTGGCCGCGGCCGAGGAGACCGGGGCGGGCCTGATCGATCTCACTGCGGAGTTCTGCGACGACTCGACCTGTTATCCGGTGATCGGTGATCTCGTGGTGTACCGGGACTTCGGCCACCTCTCGCACGAGTACTCGCGTGCGCTGGCGCCGGCGCTCGAGACCGCGTTGCTCGAGTACCTCCCGAGCGGGTGACGCGGACCTCTCACCCCTTCACGGCGCCGTCGGAGGTGCCCATGATCCGCTTCTGGAACACGAAGAAGAGCACCGCGACCGGGATCGTCATGAGCGCGGCCGCGCCCATCTTGAGCGGATAGTCGGCGGACGATCCGAGCGCGCCCGAGGTGAGCGAGGCGACGCCACGGGTCAGGTTGAACAGGTCGCGGTCGTTCGCCGCCACGATGAAGTGCGACAGCTCGTTCCACGACCCCTGGAAGGAGAGGATCGTGATCGTGATCAGCGCCGGCCGGGCCATCGGCAGCACCACCGACCAGAACACCCGGAAGGTGCCGGCGCCGTCGATGCGTGCCGCCTCCTCCACGCTCGCCGGGATCGACTCGAAGTAGTTCTTCATGATGAAGACGCCTGCGGCGTCGACCAGCAGCGGCAGGATCAGCCCGAAGAAGGTGTTGTAGATGCCGAGCGTGTTGATGACGAGGAACTTCGGGATCAGCAGCACCACACCCGGGACCGCCATCACGGCGACGAGGAAGCTGAACACCAGCGCGCGACCCGGGAAGCGCAGCCGAGCGAGGGCGTATCCGGCGAGCGAGTTGAAGAACACCCGGCCGGCGGTCACGAACAACGTCACGATGACCGAGTTGCGGAACCACAGCGGGTAGTCGGAGGAGGTGAACAGCCGCTGGTACGCCTCGACCGTCCAGATCTGCGGCATCCCGAGCGGATTCGACACGGCGTCGGCGTTCGTCTTGAAGGACGTGAGCACCTGCACCACGAACGGATAGATGTAGATGATCGCGAGCAGCACCAGCACGGCCATCGTGACCACAGTCGCCGTGCGGGAATCGCTGCGGGCACCGCGGCGCCGGGGCGCGGCGGAGATCGTCGATGCCGCCGCGGAGCTCTGCGCGGTCATGTCGGTCGCCATGTCAGTGCCCTCCATGGGTGTCGGCGGCGTACGTGCCGTCGGAGAGCACGAACCTCTTGCGCTTGGGCACCGTGTCGCGCTCGCGCAGCACCAGTCGCTGGATCGCCGTCATCACCACGATGATGAGGAACAGCACGAATGCGATCGCGGCGCCCTGCCCCCAGCGTTGCCCGGTGAACGAGGTCTGGTACGAGAGGAACGCGGGGGTGAGTGTGGTCTTGCTCGGGTCGCCTGCGGTGCCCGCGTAGATCTGATCGAACACCTGCCAGGTGCCGATCAGACCGAGCGTGATCACTGTGAACAGCGTCGGTCGCAGCATCGGCACGGTGATCATCCGGAACCGCTGCCACCCGTTGGCACCGTCCATCAGGCCTGCCTCCTCGACCTCGCCGCCGATGTTCTGCAGCGCCGCGATGAACAGCAGCATGAAGGTGCCCGATGTGGTGAAGATCGCCATGATGATGAAGACGCACATCGCCACGCTCGGGCCGGACAACCAGTTCCACCACGAGACGCCGAGCAGCGGGTTGCCCTGCAGGCCCGACGGCGCGGAGTCCACCCCCAGCGCACCGAGCAGCACGTGGAACACCCCGCGCGGGTCGGTCAGCCAGTTGGGGCCGTCGATCGTGAGAGCGGCGAGCACCTTGTTGACCGCGCCGGTCGCGGTGAACAGGAACAGGAACAGAGCCGTGATCGCGACCGAGCTGGTGACCGACGGGAAGTAGAACGCGGTCCGGAAGAAGCCGCGCGCCTTCAGCACCCGCTTGTTGACGAGCACCGCCAGGCTCAGCGACACGATCGTCTGCAGCGGCACCACGAACAGCACGTAGTAGAAGTTGTTGCGCAGCGCGGTGCCGAAGTCCTGCCGTGCCAGGCCCTGGTCGGTGAGGATCGCCGCATAGTTCTGTGCGCCGACGAACTGGGCGCCGCCGCTGAAGGGATTGCCGCGGCCCGCCCAGTCCGAGACGCTCACCCACGCGGCCATGACGATAGGGACCACGAGAAACAGGCCCAGGATCACGATCACCGGTGTGATGAACAACCAGCCCGAGGCAGCCTGCCCACCGTGGACCGATCGGCGTGCCCCGCGCGGACGCGGGGAACGCTGCGTGTGGTTGGCGCTCATGGCATCAAGCCCCCATCTAGCCCAGGATCGCCTCGAGGTTGGCCTGCACCGAGTCGAGGATCGCCTGCGGGTCACCGTCCTTCAGGCCCTGGATCTGGGAGTTGAAGTCGGAGATCACGTCCGAGGCGCCGTCGGCGCTCGGTGCTCCCTGGGCGTAGTCGGCACCGGCAAGGAAGGCGGCCTGGTCCGGGAACTGCTCGGCCCACTCGCCGCTCACCGACTGCACCGATGGCATCACGCCGAACGCGGTCGCGAACTCCATCTGCTGCTCGCCGGACGTCAGGAAGCCGACCAGGTCGATCGCGCCGCCGGTGTTGGCACCGTCAGCGGCGACGCCCCAGCAGTTGGTGAACTGGAGCGTGCCGGGACCGCCCGGCCCGGAAGGCAGCTCGACCACCCTGTAGCCCACGTCCGGGTAGTTGTTCGTCATCGCGCCGATGATCCAGTTGCCCTCGATCACCATCGCTGCGGCACCGATGCCGAGAGCCTCACCGCCCCAGCCTGCGGACACGTCACCGGGGTAGGCTGCGGTGCCGTCGACCAGCATCTGCTGGACGAACTCGAGCGCCTCGACGTTCTCGCTGCTGTTCGCGGTGGCCTCGGTACCCTCCGCGTTCGTCAAACCGCCGCCGGCCTGCGCCATGAAGGTGCCGACGCGCTGCCACTCGGGGCCGAAGGAGAGTCCCACCCGGTCGTCGGTCGTCAGCGTCTCGGCGACGCTCGCGAGCTCCTCCCAGGTGGTGGGGACGTCGTCGTCGGTGAGACCGGCCTCCTCCCACGCATCGGTGTTGATCACCAGCGCGAGGGTCGAGAAGTCCTTGGGTGCGCAGTACGGGGTGTCCTCGTAGGTGAACGACTGCAGCAGCACGGGGTAGAAGTCGTCGGCGTTCTCAAGCTGGTCGACGTAGGGCAGCAGCGACCCGTTGGCCGCATACGAGGCGAACGTGTCGGAGCCGAGGTAGAAGAGATCCGGCGGGTCACCGGCCGCGAAGCCCTGGCTGAGCTCCTGGGCGAGGTCGGTGGCGGCGACGACCTCGACGTCGGTGCCGGTCTCTGCGGTCCAGGCGGCGGCCGCGGCCTGCACTGCCTGCGTCTCGGCATCACCCGACGACCCGATCAGGACGGTGAGCGCCTCACCCGTGTCGCCGCCGCCCTCGGCACCGGTGTCTCCGTTTCCGCCGGCGGGCTCGGTGTCATCCTCGAATCCACTTCCGCCGCCGCAGGCGGCCAGGGTGAGGGCACCGGCGGCCATCAGGGCGACGACGGCGACGCGACGCCCGGTTCGGGCTGTGCTCATGAGTTCCTCCTCGGGTGGGGGAGCGGGGTCGGGGCGACCACGCTCGAGGTGCGGACGATCAGGTCGGGTGCGAGCAGCACCTCGTGCGGCTCGGGTCGGGGTCGCAGCACGAGGTCGAGGCAGCGGGCTGCGGCCTCGGTGAGTGGCTGCCGCAGCGACGACAGGCCGAGCGGCTCGGCCACGGGGGCGTCATCGAAGCCGATGATCGCGACGTCGGAGCCTTGCGCGGCACGCACGCGCAGCGCCGCCACCGCCACCGAGTCCGACACGCACACGAGCGCGGTCGGGTCGAGACGTTCGAGTAGCTCCCGCACCGGGTCGAGCGCGGCCTCGACCGAGTCGAGCGTGGTCGCCTGCCAGGCGTTGATCTCCGCGCTGCTGCGTCCGCAGGCTCGGAGCGCGTCGGCCCAGCCCTGACGCCGGTCGTCGCCGACGCCGGAGCCCTCGGGCCAGCCCACGAACGCGATGCGTTCGTGGCCCTGCTCGGCGAGGTGCTCCACGGCAGCACGGGTCCCTGCCGCGCCGTCGACGTCCACCCAGTGGTGCGGCGCCGACAGGTCGCCCCACGGGCGGCCGAAGGTGACGAACGGGACACCGCGCTCGGTGAGCCACCGCGTGCGCGGGTCACCGTGGTGGGTGTTGGCGAGCACGAAGCCATCGAGATCCGAGCCGTCGAGAAGGGACCCGTACTCGGCGATCTCGTCCTCGTCGGTGCCGGCGCTGAACAGCATGATCCGGTAGCCCTCGCGCTGCGCGGCCTCGGTGAGCGCGTGCAAGAACGCGCTGCCGACGGCGTAGCGAGTGCCGCCTGTCGCCGGGGGGACCCCGAAGCCGAGCACGTGGGAGCGGCGGGTGACGAGCTGGCGTGCGGCGACGTGGGGTCGGTAGCCGAGCTCGGAGATCGCTCGTTGCACGCGCTCCCGGGTTGCCGGACGCACGATGTCGGGGGAGTTGATGACGTTGGAGACGGTCTGCCGCGACACGCGTGCATGCTCGGCCACGTGTTCCAACGTGACGCGTGGACCCACCATCACCGCCTCCTCGCGGTCCGGTCGCGCCCAGCGTTTGAGCGCTCCAATTCGTGGGGCTAGAGTGGCCCCGCCCGACGCCGTTGTCAAGTGTGAGAGAGCAGGGGGCACCGTGACCCGTCAACCGCTGCTGCACGATCGCCTCGTCTGCGTGGCTGCGCCGACGCAGGCGTGGTCCGGTCCGGACGGCCAGATCCGGCCCGATGCGGGCATCGACGGCGTGTACCACGCCGATGTCCGGGTGCTCTCGACGGCGGTGCTCACTGTGGCGGGCGTCGAGCCCGAGCCGATCGCGGCGTCCGCGAGCGGTCCTGGCGGCGTCCTCGTGACCGCGCTCGCCCGCGATGTGGACGAAGCGGGAGCGGACCCGACCGTGCGGCTCGATCGCGTGCGCGAGGTCACGGCGGGCCGATTCGCCGAGCGGCTGACGCTCAGCTGTGCCACCGACGCGCCGGTCACGACCACGGTGACTGTGCGCGTGGCCGCCGACCTCGCACAGATGGACGCGGTCAAGGCGGGTATCCCAGGGGAGTCGCTGCCGGTCAGCTCGGCGTCCGGTTCGTCGCTGACCTGGGAAGGGTCCGGGGTGACGGTGCGACTGGACGCAGCGGGCGCTGCTGTCGATGTCACGGACCCGAGCGGCCCGCTGCTGACGTGGCAGATCACCGTGCAGGCCGGCGAACCTGCCGTGGTGGGGTACGAGGTCGCGGCCAGCGACACCGGTGCGGTGGTAGCGGCCGGGGGTCGCGCACCGTGGGCGACTCCCGTTGTCACGGGGCTCGACGACCGGCTCCAGGCGCTGCTGGCACAGAGCCTGGACGATCTCACCGGACTCGTGATGTCGGCGGCCGACACCCCGGACGAGCCGTTCCTCGCCGCCGGTGCGCCGTGGTTCTTCACGCTGTTCGGACGGGACTCGCTGTGGGCGGCTCGGATGATGCTGCCGCTTGGCACCGGCCTCGCCGCGGGCACGCTGCGGACCCTGGCGGCGCTGCAGGGCGATCGCCACGACCCGGACACCGCCGAGCAGCCGGGCAAGATCGTGCACGAGGTGCGGCGCGCCGCCAGCGACATCCAGGACGCGGCTCACGGCGCGTTCGTGCTTCCGCCGCGCTACTACGGCACGATCGACGCCACGCCGCTGTGGGTGTGCTTGCTCCATGACGCGTGGCGCTGGGGGATGCCGCGAGCCGACGTCGAGGCGCTGCTGCCGCACGCCGAGCGCGCGCTCGCGTGGATGGCGGAGTCCGGCGACGCCGACGACGAGGGGTTCCTCGAGTACATCGACACCAGCGGCCGGGGCCTGGCCAACCAGGGCTGGAAGGACTCCGGCGACTCGGTGCGCTGGCGCGACGGAAGCCTCGCCGAGGGCACGATCGCACTCTGCGAGGTGCAGGCGTATGCGCACGAGGCCGCGGTCGGCGGTGCGGCGCTGCTGGAGGCGTTCGGTCGCCCGGGCGCCGAGGGCTGGCGCGCCTGGGCGGCGGGTATGCGCACACGGTTCCGGGAGCGGTTCTGGGTCGAGGACGCCGAGGGAAGGTATCCCGCGATCGCGCTCGACGGCGACAAGCGCCCGGTCGACTCGCTCACCTCGAACATCGGTCACCTGCTCGGGACCGGGCTGCTGGATCCGGTGGAGGAGCGAGCCGTCGCGGACCGGCTCACGTCGGCGAGCCTGTCATCCGGCTTCGGGGTGCACACCCTGGCATACGGTTCCGGCGGGTTCTGGCCGCTGCGCTACCACGGCGGCACGGTGTGGCCGCACGACACCGCGATCGCGATCAGCGGGCTGGCGAAGGCCGGCCTCGTCGACCAGGCCGAGGAGCTCGCCGACCAGCTGCTGCGCGCAGCACCCGCGTTCGGCTACCGGTTGCCCGAGCTGTTCTCCGGGGACCGTGCCGAGCAGCTCGGCGCGCCGGCGCCCTACCCGGCGGCGTGCCGCCCGCAGGCGTGGACTGCGGCGGCGGCCGTCGCGCTCCTCGCGGCCCGGCTCGGGCTGCAGCCCGACATACCGGGTGGAATGGTCCGGGTCGCGCCGCGGACCGAGCGGCCACTCGAGGTGAGCGGGCTGCGGCTCGGACCCGAACTGCTCGATGTGGCCGTGGAGAGCGACGGCAGGGTGAGGGTCATCACCGAGGCGAGCATCGCCGTCGAGATCTCCTGACGATCTCCCCACACCCTGTCCGAGGTGCGCCGTACCGGGGCGACCA
>NZ_JBMDXJ010000248.1:0-13223 GCF_048594945.1 Pseudactinotalea sp.
CCGTCAGGGCGGTGACTGCGGTCCCACCGAGTCCGGTCAGGTGGGACCGGAGTCACCGCTGGCTGTGGGGAGGGGCGGTCGCGCACGTGTGGGAGGTCCGCCGGGGTGGCGTCGCCGCCTGGCGTAAGGTCGGGGGATGGCTCGAGTTCAGCTCCTCGGCCGGCGGGGGTGCCACCTGTGCGACGCCGCACGGCGGGTGGTCCGGTCGGTGTGCGATCCGGGCGGCGTGGCGTGGGAGGAGATCGACATCGATGACGACCCCACCCTGCAGGCGCGCTACGGCGAGCTGGTCCCGGTGGTCCTGGTCGACAACGTCCAGGTCGGCTACTGGCGCATCGACCCCGCGAAGGTCCGTGCCGCGTTGGCGTGAACCTGCCTGCGGACAGCAGCGCGGCAGCCCCCGGCCGGGGACTGCCGCGCGCGGTGAGTGGTGGTCAGACCTGCTTGACGGCCGCGACCTCGATCGCGATCTTGACGTTGTCGCCGACCAGGAGGCCGCCGCCCTCGAGGGCCACGTTCCAGGTGAGGTCGTAGTCCTTGCGGGAGATCTCGGTGGTGGCCGAGAAGCCGACGCGCTCCGCGCCGTCCGGGCCGGTGCCGGCTCCGTTGAACTCGACGTCGAGCGCGACCGGCTTGGTGACGCCGTTGATCGTCAGGTCGCCGTTGATGACGAACTCCTCGCCCTCACCCTCGACCGAGGTCGAGTCGAAGGTCCAGGTGGGCTTGCTCGCAGCGTCCCAGAAGTCGGGGGAGGTCAGGTGGCCGTCGCGCTGCTCGTTGCCGGTGCTGACCGAGGCGGCGTCGATCGTCACGTTGACGCTCGAGCTGGCGAACGGCTCGGCGACCGTGACGGCACCGGTGACGCCGTTGAAGCGGCCGCGGACCTTGGCGATGCCGGTGTGGCGCACCGTGAAGCCGAGCTCGGAGTGGACCGGGTCGATGTCGTAGGTGCCGGTGGGGATGCTCATGAGGTTTGCTCCTGTGGAAGTCGTCGTGCGGTGTGCAACTAGTACAACATTCAACTAGACTCCGTGTCAAGGAGGAAACATGACCGAATGGCTCGACCTCGAGCAGCAACGCCAGTGGCGCTCCCTGCTGACCGGTACGAGCGCGCTGTTCGCGGCGCTCAACCACGACTTGGAGTCGCAGACCGATCTGGGCCTGAACGAGTACGAGGTGCTCGTGCGGCTGTCCGAGAGCCCCGAGCGGACGTTGCGGATGTCGGTGCTCGCCGAGGGGCTGGTGCACTCGCGCTCGCGCATCACCCATACGGTCGCGCGCATGGAGCGCCGCGGCCTGGTGCGGCGGCAGCCCTCCACCTGCGACGGACGAGGCGTCGACTGTGCGATGACCGATGCGGGCTACGCCGCTCTGGTCGCTGCCGCGCGGGTGCACGTGGATTCGGTCCGCACCCGGCTCGTGGACATCGTCACGCCCGCCGAGCTCGCCGCCATCGGCGAGGGGTTCGAGCGGGTCGCGGCCGCGATCGCCGAGGACCCGCCGGACTGAGCAGTCCTCCCCGGTGCCTCGGACAGCCGCCGACGGCGGTGGGCGTGGTCGGGGATGTCCAGGAACCTTTGCGAGACTACGACCATGTCGGCAACCCGCGTCCACCTCGTGCGTCACGGCGAGGTCAACAACCCCCAGGGCATTCTCTACGGCCGGTTGCCGGGGTACGGCCTGACCGAGCGTGGTGCGCGGATGGCGCACCGGATCGCCGAGCACTTCTCGGCCGCGGGCGTCACCCACCTGGTCGCGTCGCCGCTGCAGCGCGCGCAGGAGACCGTGGCGCCGCTCGCGGCCACGCTCGACCTGCCGGTGCACACCGATGAGCGTGTGATCGAGGCCGACAGCGTGTTCGAGGGCCTCGACCTCGGCCCGAACCCTGCCCAGCTCGCCCACCCGCGCTACTGGCGCTACCTGATCAACCCGTTCACGCCGTCGTGGGGTGAGCCCAACCGCGCGATCGTCACCCGGATGCGGGACGCGATCCGGGACGCCCGCGCGGCGGCGGAGGGGCACGAGGCGGTCATCGTCTCCCACCAGAACCCGATCTGGACCACGCGGCTCGCGCTCGAGGGGCGCAGCTTCGTGCACGACCCGCGCCGCCGCCAGTGCACGCTCGCCTCGGTCACCTCGCTGACCTTCGACGGCGGCACGCTGGTGGGCCTGGACTACTCCGAGCCGGCAGGCGACCTGCTGGTCGGAGCCGAGGCGATCACATGACCGCGTCGCGACGAACCGTCCTGCTCGGCGCTCTCGGGCTGCTCGGCGCCGGCGCGCTCACCGCCTGCAGCGACGACGAGGCGCCCACGGACTCCGACGGCGTCGACACCAGCTACGTCTCCGGCGACGGCACCGCCACCGAATGGGCGCCCGACCGACGCACGGCCCCGGTCGAGCTGGCTGGAGCCACCATGGCGGGGGACGACGTGGACCTGGCTGACTGGCGAGGCGAGGTCGTGGTGCTCAACTTCTGGTACGCCACGTGCCCGCCGTGCCGCAAGGAGGCGCCGGACCTGGCGTCGCTGTCGACCGAGCTCGAGCCGGAGGGCGTGCAGTTCCTCGGCGTCAACCACACCGACGAGCCCGACACCGCGCTGGCGTTCGAGCGCACCTTCGAGCTGCCGTACCCCACGCTGCATGACTCCGATGCCTCCGGCGTGGCCGCACTGCAGGGGGTCGTGCCGCTGCAGGCGATGCCGAGCACCGTGGTCCTGGACGCGCAGGGACGGGTCGCTGCTCGGATCATCGGGCTCGCCGAGCGCAGCACGCTGAAGGCGATGATCGACACGGTGCTGGCGGAGTCGTGACCGAATTGGGCGAGTGGTTCGCGAACACCGCGCTCTCGGGCCCGATGCTCGCAGCGATCGCGGTGGCGCTGGCGGCGGGTTTCGTCTCGTTCGCCTCACCCTGCGTGCTCCCGCTCGTGCCCGGCTACCTCGGCTACATCGGCGGCATGGTCGGATCCGACTCCGCGGCGAAGGGCTCGACGGCGGAGCGGGCCGGGCGGGGTCGGCTCACCGTGGGCGTGGCCGGGTTCGTGCTCGGGTTCGCACTGGTGTTCGTGCTCGTCTCGGCCGTGTTCTCGGTCGGGGTGGCGCTCGTGCAGTGGCAGGACGTGCTCATTCGCGTGCTCGGTGTGGTGGTCGCGGTGCTGGGCCTGGCCTTCATGGGGTTCCTGCCGTTCCTGCAGCGTGAGCGGCGGCTGCACGTCCAGCCGAAGGCAGGCCTGTGGGGCGCGCCGGTGCTGGGCTTCGCGTTCGGGCTCGGATGGACGCCGTGCATCGGGCCGACGCTGTCGGTCGTGCTCGCCCTGGGCGCGTCGCAGAACGACGTCGGTCGGGCGGTGCTGCTCAGCCTCGCCTACAGCCTGGGGCTCGGCCTGCCGTTCCTGCTGGTGGCGCTCGGGCTGCGTTCCTCCACCCGGATGCTCGGCTTCCTCCGGCGGCACAGGCTCGCGATCATGCGGATCGGCGGCGGTCTGCTGCTGCTGGTCGGGCTCGCGATGGTGACTGGCCTGTGGGGCCGGCTGATGAGCATGCTGCAGGGCCTGGTCCTCGGTACCCAGACGGTGATCTGATGGCGCGGTACGTCCCCGAAGGCCTGAAGAACGAGGCCGCCGAGTCATCTGAGCCTGGGCGTTCCGGCGGACCCCGGCTCGGTGTGCGCGGCTGGCTGCGCTGGGGTTGGCGGCAGCTGACCAGCATGCGGGTGGCGCTGATGTTGCTGCTCCTGCTCGCGGTGGTGGCGCTGCCGGGCTCGTTCTTCCCGCAGCGCCCGCAGAGCCCCGAGGCGGTCGCCCAGTACCTGGAGTCGAACCCGGACATCGGCCCGTTCCTCGACGCGATCGGGATGTTCGACGTCTACGGGTCGCCGTGGTTCTCGGCGGTCTACCTGCTGCTGTTCATCTCGTTGATCGGCTGCATCGTGCCGCGCACGTTCGCACACGTGCAGGCCATGCGTGCCGGGCCCACGCGGGTGCCCCGCAACTTCACCCGGTTCCCGGTCAGCGAGCAGCTCCGGACGCGACGGACCCCGGAGCAGGTGACCAACGCCGTCGAGAGTGTGATCGGCCGCGGTTACAAGCGGCGCACGACCACCCGTGACGACGGGGTGATCGAGATCTCCGCCGAGCGCGGCTACGGCCGCGAGACCGGCAACCTGGTGTTCCACCTCGCACTCGTGGGGCTGCTGATCGTGACCGCGTGGGGGCAGCTGGTGCAGTACCGGGGGCAGGCGGTGGTGGTCGAGGGCGAGAACATGGTCAACTCCGCGGTCGACTACGACACGTTCACCTCCGGCGCCTGGTTCTACACCGCGAGCCAGGAGCCGTTCCGGATCCGGCTGGACGAGTTCCACTCGAGCTTCACCGATGCCGCCCGGCCGGACGAGTTCATCGCCGACGTCACGCTCACGCGAGGTGACGGTGAGGTCTCGACCGAGCAGATCTGGCCCAACGGCCCGCTGGCCGTGGGCAGCGCCAACGTCTACCTCACCGGCAACGGGTACGCGCCGGTGATCACGGTGACCGACGCGAGCGGGGACATCGCGTTCTCCGGTCCGGTGCTGTTCCTGCCGCAGGACACCGCGTACACCTCGACCGGCGTGATCCAGGTGCCCGACGCCAACCGCGGCGACCCTCAGCTCGGGTTCTCCGGCCAGCTGTTCCCCACGGCCCTGCGGGCTGAGGACGGCACCGTGCTCGGCTCCACGTTCCCGCTGCCGAACGATCCGGTGCTGATCCTCAACGTCTGGACCGGCGACCTCGGCCTCGACGCGGGACTGCCGCAGAACCTGTTCGTGCTCGACACCGACGGCCTCGAGCAGGCGATGGACACCACCGCCGATGGTGCCGAGTTCCCGCTCGAGCTGGAGCTCGAGCCAGGGCAGACGGTCGACCTGCCGGATGGTCAGGGCACCGTCACGTTCCACGATCTACGCCGGTTCGTGGCGCTCGACGTGCGCTGGGATCCCTCGGTGCCGTGGATGGGGGTGTTCGCGGCGCTGGCGTTCGCCGGCCTGGCCGCATCGCTGTTCCTGCCGCGGCGGCGGATCTGGCTCCGCATCGAACCCGGTGCGAGCGGTACCGTGGTGCACGCTGCGGCGCTGGCGCGAGGAGACGACCCCGGCCTGCAGCGAGAGCTCGACCGCGTCACCAGCGCGGTCCGGAAGAAGCGCAAGAAGGCGGAGACCACGCAGGATGACTGACTACAGCACCGCCCTCGTGCTCGGAGCCGTGGTGTGCTACCTCATCGCGATGCTGAGCTTCGCCGTCGACATCTCGGCGCTCGGCGGCCACGCACCGCAGCGAAAGGTGCGCCGCGCGGCCAACATCGGGCTCGCGCTGAGCTGGCTCGGCGTGGGGTTGCACCTGGTCGGGCTCGTGACGCGGGGGCTCGCCGCCGGCCGGGTGCCGTGGGCGAACATGTACGAGTTCAGCCTGACGTTCGCGCTCGTGGCGATGCTCGGATTCCTCGTGATCAACCGCAAGCGGGACATCCGGTATCTCGGCGTGTTCGTGAGCTTCCTCGCGGTGGCCGTGCTGTTCGTGGCGTTCTGGCACCTGTTCGTCGAGGCCGATGGCGTTCAGCCGATCCTCGACTCCTACTGGTTGGTGGTCCACGTCTCGGTGGCTGCCGGTTCCACGGGCGTGTTCTCGATCGCGGCCGCAGCCTCGGCCCTGCAACTGATCCAGCACCGCCAGAGCCGGCGCACGGCGGCCACGAAGCAGCCCGCCCGAGTGGCTGCGGGATCGGGTGGCGACGTCGTGGAGGACGCGGCCGTTCCGCCGCAGCCGACCACCTTCGTGGGCAGGGTGATGGCCCACGTCCCGGATGTCGAGTCGCTCGAGCGGTTTGCGTACCGGCTGAACGCAGTGGCGTTCGTCGGCTGGACCCTGACGTTGGTGGCCGGCGCGATCTGGGCCGAGGCCGCGTGGGGCCGCCCCTGGGGCTGGGACCCCAAGGAGACCTGGACGCTCGTGATCTGGCTGATCTACGCCGCGTACCTGCACGTGCGTGCCACGGTCGGCTGGACGATCAACCGGTTCGCGTGGTTCGGCCTCGTCGGGTTCGTGGCGCTGCTGGCCAACTTCTACGTGGTGAACATCTTCTTCCCCGGGAACCACTCCTACAGCGGACTCTGAGCCCGCCGCCCTCACCGGGGCTCGTTCGGGCCCGACTCGTCCTCGACGGCGTCACTCGCGTCGTCGGTGTGATCGCCCGACGGCGTGGTGCCGGGCTGGGTGTTCTCTCGCCGCGTGCGCCGCTCGAGCTCGCGCAGGAACTCGGGGTCGTCGTCCGGTGCCACCGGGCGGCTCTGCCGCACCTCGGGTCCGGGCGTGCCCAGGCGCGAGACCACCAACCAGATGATGGTGCCGACCAACGGCAGCAGGACCATCAGCGCCACCCACACCCACAGCGGGATGTTGCGGCGCGTGCGTGCGTCCGACTGCGCGCAGTCCACGATCCCGTAGACCATGGCCGCGAGAATCAGCAGAGCGAGCACCTGACGCATGGTCCGAGCCTACGTCGTCCTGCGCCTCAAAGCGTCCCGCACCTCTCCTTCCCGCACCTCCCCTGGCGCCGAGACCGAGGGTGAGCGCCGAGACCGAGGGGTGCACCCCTCGGTCTCGGCGCTGAGCGTCGGTCTCGGCGGGGCGGGAGGGTGTGAGCGGGAACTACGCTGGTGGGGTGTCGTTGCTCGTCTACACCCTGCTCCGCATGCTGCTCGTGGTGGCGGCGGGCGGATTGCTGTATCTGGCGGGGCTGCGCGGGCTGCTGCTGGTGGCCGTCGCGGTGCTCGTGGGTGCGCTGCTGTCGTTCCTGCTGCTCAAGCCGCACCGCGACCGCGCGGTGGCGACCCTGCAGGAGTTCGCCGAGCGGGATCCGGCACCGAGCGCGCCGGACACCGACTCGCTCGCCGAGGACGACGCCCTGGACTCGCACTCAGCCGAGCCAGAGCGCGAGCCCGAGCGCGACGCCGAACGCTAGCTCGAGCATCCCGGTCTGCTTGAGCACCGTGATCAGGTCGGGTCCGGTCGCGCCACGGAGTACCCGACCGCTCAGCAACCCCACCGGCGCGGCGAGCACGGCCAGACCGGCTGCGGCGGCGCCGGCGTCACCGGCGAGGCCGCTCGCGATCGCCAGCAGCAGCGCCAGCATGAGCATCGCCACGTAACCGATCCGCGCGCGCCGGTCGCCGAGCCGGACCGCGAGGGTGCGTTTGCCGGCATCGACGTCGGTGGCGATGTCGCGGATGTTGTTCGCCATCAGCAGTGCGCACGCGAGCAGACCGATCGAGCAGCCGGCGAGCACGGATGCCGTGGTCACCTGTAGCGCCTGCGTGAAGGTGGTCCCGATCGTGGCGACCAGCCCGAAGAACACGAACACCGCCACCTCGCCGAGGCCGCGGTAGCCGTACGGGTTCGTGCCGCCGGTGTAGAACCACGCCGCGGCCACGCAGAGCGCTCCCACGGCCAGCAACCACCAGGTGCCCGCCCACACGCACAGCGCCAGACCGAGCACGGCTGCCACCCCGAAGAAGCCGAATGCGGCCCGCTTGACCGCACCAGGGGACACAGCGCCGGAGGCGGTGAGCCGCTGCGGCCCCACGCGATGGTCGTCGGTGCCACGCACGCCGTCGGAGTAGTCATTGGCGAAGTTGACGCCGACCTGCAGCGCCAGCGCGACACCGGCTGCGAGCAGCGCCCGGCCCACGTGCGCGCCGCCGATCGCCGCCGCCGCGCCCGTGCCTGCCAGCACCGGTGCCACCGCGGCCGGCAAGGTCCGTACCCGCGCCCCGGTCATCCACTCGCGCAACCCCGGACGAGCGGGTGACGGCGGTCCGGTCGGATCAGGCACCGCACGAGGCTACCGTCCGGCGCCCGCCACCGATGCAGCAGCGGTGAGTCAGGTCCCACGGCTCCGTCAGGGCGGTGACTGCGGTCCCACCGAGTCCGGTCAGGTGGGACCGGAGTCACCGCCCTTGCGGATGTGTGGGACCTGAGTCACCGCTGGGGGGGGGAGGAGGGTGGCGGTGGCGAGCGAGAGGGCGGCGCGGCGGTCGGGCTTGCCCGGACCGCGGGTGGGCAGGTCGGCGACCGCCACCACCGCGCGGGGCGCGGTAGGGCCGTGCCCGACGGCGTCCCGCACCTCAGCCACGGAGACCTCCCTGGTCACGACCGCCGTGAGCACCGCCCCCCACTCCGGATCCGGTACACCGACCACGATGGCCTCGCCCACGACCGGTTCGAGCAGGCGCTCGACGTGCGCCGGGTGCACCTTCACGCCGCCGGTGACGATCACGTCGTCGACGCGGCCGTGCACGTGCAGGCGGCCGTCGATCAGCTCGCCGGCATCGGCGGTGACGAACCAGCGCCGACCGTCCTCGTGCTCGAAGGGCTGGGGGCCGCTGTCGAGGTAGCCGTGGGCGAGCATCGGGCCGCTGAGCAGCACCCGACCTTCCCGGATCCGCACCTGTGCGGCCGGAAGCGGCACGCCGTCGTACACGCACCCGCCACTGGTCTCGGTCATGCCGTACGTGGTGACCACCGGTACGCCCGCGTCGCGGGCGCGCGCCAGGTCCACCACGCCGGTGGCGGCGCCACCGAGCAGCACCGCCGAGCAGCGCGTCAACGCGTCGAGCGCGTGCCCGCCCGCGGCAAGGGCGCGGTGCAGCTGGGTGGGCACGAGCGAGAGATAGAGCGGGGCGTCGGCCGGCGCCCCGAGCAGCACGTCCGCGAGCAGGTGCGGGTCGAACGGACCCGGAGGCACGAGCACGGGATCGAGCCCGGCACGCACCGACCGCACGAGCACCTGCACCCCCGCCACGTGCGTGGGCGGCAGCGCGAGCACCCAGCGACCCGGTCCGGCGAGCCGTTCGTGGGTGGCGTCCGCGCTCGCCAGCAGCGCCCGCGCGGTGAGCGCGACCGGCCGCCCCACACCCGTGCTCGAGCCGGACGTCCGCAGCACCAACGCGACATCGTCGGGGACCGCGACCGATGGCGACGCACCGAGCACGACCGGTGCTGCGCCGTCGAGCGCTGCCTTCAAGGACGCGCGAAGCGCGACCGGGTTTGCGGTGGCCGACACGCGGTCACGTTAGCAACGACAGCGGGCATGAAAGAGGCCCGGCAGCGTAGGGGATGCACCGCCGGGCCACCCGGCTCAGCCGGGATTCGCCAGCTCGTCGGACTCGCAGGGGGGACTGTCGAAAATGAACGACTTTCATGCTGGCGAACAGCACGTGACGCTAGCAACGGCTCATTGCCGGGTCAAGCATGGACGCCCTCACCTCTACGATGGCCCGCGTGAGCGTGACGAGGATGCGGGTAGCGGCTGCCGCCGTCGCAGCGGTGGCGTTGCTGGCCGGGTGCGCGGCCTCGGGCAGCGGCAAAGTGATGATCCTCCAGGTCACCGAACGGGAGACGGTCGAGGCCGATAAAGGCGAGGTCCCTGAGCCCGACATGCCACTCGTGTGGCCGCTCACCGGTGTGCCGACCTCGGAGGTCGCCGACCGGCCCGCGATGAGCGTCAAGATCGAGAACTCCGCCGCCGCCCGCCCGCAGACCGGGCTCGGCGAGGCCGACGTGGTCTGGGAGGAGATGGTCGAGGGCGGGATCACCCGGTTCAACGCGGTCTACCACTCGCAGATCCCCTCCGAGCTCGGGCCGATCCGGTCGCTGCGGCCGATGGACGCCGCGATCTCCGGGCCGTTCGGCGGGCTGTTCGTGTTCTCCGGCGGGCAGGCGCGGTTCGTCAACCAGGTCGCCTCGACGGGGCTCACCATGCTCTCGCACGACGGCGGCGACGCCGGCTTCTACCGCACCAGCGACCGGGTGGCACCGCACAACGTCTACGGCGACCCCGAGACGTTCCTCGCGGCGGGCGAGGGGCAGGACCCCCCGCCGACCCAGTTCGAGTTCGCGCTCGACGCCGAGGGCGCGACCGCGCTCGACGGCGAAGCCACCAGCAGCATCGCGATCGCGTTCCCGTCCTCGAGCCCCGGCTGGAGCTGGGACGGAGACGCGTGGGAGCGCACCGAGGGCGGCCAGCCCGCGATGACCGCCGACAGCGGCCAGATCACGTCGGTCAACGTGGTGGTGCTGCGGGTCCAGGTGCGCAACAGCGGCGCCGTGGACCCCGGCGGCAACCCGGTGCCGGAGACGATCCTCACCGGGTCGGGCGAGGCGACCGTGTTCAGCGGTGGGCACCGGATCGACGCCACCTGGAGCAAGTCCGAGGTCGGATCGGTGCTTGTGCTGAGCACGGCGGACGACGAGCCCGTGCACCTCGCGCCCGGCAACGTGTGGGTCGAGCTGGTGCCGGTCTCGGGCGGGTCCGTCTCGGCATCCTGACGGCGAAGGTCGCGTGAGGTGCGTCCCGCTCGCCGAGCATAGGCTCTCATCATGACCGCATCCGAGCGCCGTGTGCGTATCGCCGTCCAGATCCAGCCCGAGCACGCCCCCGACTACGGCCTCATCCGTGACGCGCTGCTGCGTGCGGAGGACGCCGGTGTGGACATCGCCTTCAACTGGGACCACTTCTACCCCTTGAACGGTGACCTCGACGGCGAGCACTTCGAGTGCTGGACCATGCTCGGCGCGTGGGCGGAGCAGACCGAGCGGATCGAGATCGGGGCGCTGGTGACCGGTGGCGGCTACCGCAACCCCGACCTGCTCGCCGATATGGCCCGCACGGTCGATCACCTCAGCGGTGGCCGGCTGATCCTCGGCATCGGCGGCGGCTGGAACGAGAAGGACTACGACAACTTCGGCTACGAGTTCGGCACCCCCGGCTCGCGGCTGAAGCTGCTGGGGGAGTACCTGCCCCGGATCGAGCACCGGCTCGCGGTCGGCAACCCTGCCCCACGTCGCGACATCCCGGTGCTCATCGGCGGTGGCGGCGAGAAGAAGACGCTGCGGCTCGTGGCGCAGCACGCGGACATCTGGCACGCGTTCGGCGACCTGGAGACCGTCACGCGCAAGTCCGCGATCCTCGCCGAGCACTGTGCCGCGGTGGGAACGGATCCGGCCGCGATCGAGCGCTCCTCCGCCTGGCCGGGCGCCGAGTCCGCCCAGGGGTACGTGGACGCCGGGGTGACGCTGTTCACGGTCGGCACCAACGGCCCGGACTACGACGTCAGCACGCTGCGCGAGGCGCTCGCGTGGCGCGACGCCCAGGGGTGAGCCGACCGACCGGGCCGAGCTCCGCCGTCATCCCCTGGGTGGACGGAGCCGGCCCGGCTCATCCTGCGGGCTGGCCACAGGTTCGGGCTGCCGCCTGATGTCCTGAGAGCGGCGCGAGAGCAGTGTTGAGGCATGACATCGATCACCGCGCACACCGCAATCCGCCCCCGCCGTGTCGCTCCGGCCCGCCCCACCGAGGTGCCGGTCGAGGACGACCACCAGCCCACCAACGACGTGCCCGGACCGGACGAGCGCTCGCTCGCCCGTACCACCGCCGCCGTGGTCACCTCGCTCGTGTTCCTCATCGGCACGATGGTGCTGCTCGCGTTCGGCATGGGCACCGTGTCGAACGCGGTCGCCGAGTGGTTCCTCAGCCGCTGAGGCTGCGGAAGACCATCGTCACGATCTCCGGCAGCACGTGGGACAGGTCGGCGTCCAGGTCGCGCTGCAGTGCCGTCGACGGGACGTCGAGGAGTGCCTCGACCATGGCGACGGCGACCTCGAGAGGGATACTGCGGAACGCGCCCTGCTCCATGCCCTCGCGAAGGATTCCACGAAGCAGCGCGGAGTCGTCCTCGGTGCCGGCGAGATAGAGCGGGACGCCGTCGGCGTTGCGGTGCGACACCACGATCTCGATACCGGCCGTGACCGCGGCGCGGTGACCGTCGACGTGCTCGAGGTAAGCGATCACGTAGGCCCGCAGCCGCTCCTGAGGATCGGTGAGGGGAGCGACGGCGTCGACGAGCGCGCGGTCCATCGCCTCGAAGACGTGCTCGATCACGTGCATCAGCAAGGCGTCCTTGGTCGCGAAGTAGTACACGATCGCGCTCTTGGCCACCCCGGCGCGCCGTGCGATCTCCGCGAGCGACGCCCGCGGGTAGCCGACCTCGTTGACGGTGCTGATCGCCGCTTCCAGGATCTGCGCCCGACGTGCTCGCTCGGTGAACGTCACGGGCGCTGCGGTCGACATAGACGCATCATCGTCCTTCCGCCGCGGTGGTGACGAACTCGTCAAGGAGCCCGGGGGCCGCCGCATCGGCGAGCGCGAGGGAGTCGGCAGCGGCGACGTCGGGTGCCTCGTAGGCGCTCCAACCGGCCGCGGTCATGGCGGCCACGGTGCTGAGGCCGAGCCGCCGCTGCAGGATCGACTGGCGCACGGCGATCGTGCTGACTGCGTCGCGGCGCAGCGCGCTGGTGCTGCGGCTGACGACTCCGGCGCGCACCACCAGGTAGTCACCGGCGATGGCGTGGCCGAGCGCCCGGTAGGCGACGACGGCGAGCAGCAGCGCGAGCACCCACAGGGCGAGGACGATCCACAGCGGCCAGGGCGGCACGATGCCGGAGGCGACGGGAACCGCCAGTGCCGCAGCCGGGACCGCGGCGACCAGGGTGGCCCACCACAGCCGGCGGCGCAGCGCGGCGCGTGGGTGTCGGGTGAGTGGGGCATCGAGCGGGCAGGGGTCTCCGAGCACGCGCGTGGCGACATCGCGGGCGACCCGGATCGGTCCGCGCGGCAGGATCGCCGTGGGCTCCTCGAGGTCCCAGACGCTGAGACCGGTGGTGATGACGTTCGTGTCCGCCATGCCCATCCAGCGCCACGGCAGCGGTTCGGAGATCGTCAGGCCGCGCATCCGCTTCACGTCGCGGCTGACCTCGCGGGTGCTGAACAGGCCGCGGCGGGTCCGCAGGTAGCTACGGCCGCCCGACCGCACGCGGGAGAGCTCGAAGCGCCAGTATCCGGCGAGGAAGTTCACGCCCATGCCGACGGCGCCGATCAGTCCGGTCACAACGAGCGCGACCACCGTGGTGCCGAACCAGCCGAGCGCGGACCAGTCGACGGCGTCTCGCACGAAGGCGGCGAGGTCGACCCCGAACATCGAGACGAACCAGAACAGCCCCCACAGCAGCCCGGCCGCCGTCAGGTAGGCCCAGATGCTGAACAGGTTGAAGACCACCCACCAGGGCCGGAAGGTCGCCAGCACCTCGGGCTCCGGCTCGCTCGGTACGGCCTCGTCGCGATCGGCTTCGGCGG
>NZ_JBMDXJ010000249.1:0-21941 GCF_048594945.1 Pseudactinotalea sp.
GAGATCGTGCAGGGTCTTCAGATCGACGACTTCTCGCGAGGCCGCATCGATGCCTCCGTCGCCGAGCGCGGCGAGGAGCGCGACGCCGGCAAGGGCCTCGGCCTGATCTGAGCCGCGATTCAGGACAGGTCGACGCGCGGCTGGCGCGCCCCGATCGCCGCTCGCAGCCAGTCCCGCAGAACGGCGACGGCGAGGTCGGTTCGCCCAACAGTCGCCGGGTCGTGCACGGCCAGGCGCCCGGCGGCCACCTCGGTCGGTCCCACGACGGCGAGAAGCGAGTCCCGCCGTCGTCTCGCCTCCCGCAGCCGACGACCGAGCGAGCCGCTGATCGCCACCCGAACCCGGAGCCCGGCGGCGCTCAGCTGCGCCGCCGCCTCGGCGGCGGGATCCTGCTGAGCATCCGACAGCGGCAGCACGCACACGTGGACCGGAGCCAGCCAGATCGGCAGCCGCCCGTCGTGCACCTCGAGAAGCAGCGCGACCATCCGCTCCATCGAACCCACCAACCCGCGATGGATCATCACGAGACGCTCGCGAGCGCCGTCGGGACCGATGTAGGTGAGGTCGAACCGCTCGGGCTGACCGAAGTCGAGCTGCACGGTGGAGATGGTCTCCTCGCGGCCGGCCGCGTCGAGCACCTGGATGTCGAGCTTGGGCCCGTAGAACGCGGCCTCACCTGCCTCCTCCCGGAGCGCGAGACCGCGGCGGGAGAGGTCGACGGCGTGGGTCGCCTCCCGTAGCTGTGCCTCGGCATCGGCCCAGTGCCCGGGATCGCCGAGCCAGCGGTCGCTGCTGTCGCGGCACGACAGCCGCACGTAGGAGACCTCGACGCCGAGGGTGTCAAGCACGTCGAGGCCGGCGCCGAGCGCGAGAGTGACCTCGTCGCGGATCTGGTCGGGGCGGGCGAACACGTGGGTGTCGTCGAGGTTGATCTGCCGCACCCGGCTCAGGCCGGAGACCACACCGGAGCGCTCGGCCCGGAACATCGGGGCGAGCTCGTGGTAGCGGATCGGCAGCTCGCGGTAGCTGTGCTGCTCGGCCGCGTACAACATCGCGTGGTGCGGGCAGTTGGCGGGGCGGAGCACGAGGTCGTCGGCATCGGTGCCGCCCATCGCCATCGCCGGGAACATGTCGTCGGCGAACTTGTCCCAGTGGCCGGATTGCTCGAACAGCGCCCGTTTTCCGAGCACCGGCGAGTACACCGGCCGGCAGCCGGTCGCGAGGGCGGTCTCACGGCCCAGCTGTTCGAGCTCATGGCGCATGGCCGCGCCGGCGGGCAGCCACAGCGGCAGTCCGGCGCCCACGGTCGCGTCGGTGGCGATCAGGCTCATGTCGCGGGCGAGGTCGCGGTGGTCGTGGTTCATGATGTCGTCCTCCTGGTTCGAGAGGCCCAGGAACGACGAAGCCCCGGGCCGTTGGCTCCGGGGCTGTGCGGGTGCGCGCGAGTATCAGCGCATGCCGTCACGGCGCCGGAGATGATCCGGCGTCACCGTGACGTTCGCGCGCATGGCGGTCACGATACGCCGGTGGCGGCTGCCGGGGGAAGTTCTTCCCCTGGACACAGGAAGACCTGCGGGGTTGCCGGGGCTAACCTGTGCGCCATGGCCCAGCGATTCAACGCCCCTCCGGGATGGAACGTCCCGCCCGACTTCGTGCCCACCTCCGACTGGCAGCCCGACCCCTCGTGGCCGCCGGCACCCGAGGGCTGGAACTACTGGGTCGAGGACACCGCGTCCTCGACCAGCGGTTTCGGCAGCTCCAGCACCCCCTCGTACGGTTCGCCGACGCCCAGCGATCAGCCCAGCACCGAGTACGGCACCCCCGCCAGCCCTGCGTACGGTGCGGCGGACCAGTCCCCGTACGGGTCGCCGCCCCCGGGCGCCTTCGGGTCGACGGCACCGGGCAGCGCGAGCGCCGCTTTTGGCGAGGCGCAGGTGACGGCGGCTCAGAAGGCGGTCCGCAACGGCATCATCATGCTGGTCGCCGGTGTGGGACTCACGATCTTCACCGTGGTGGCGCTCGACCGGATCTGGTTCTTCACGCCGATCCTCGCCCTGGCTGGCATCATCGGGCTGATCAAGGGCAACATCGATCTGGGGAAGGCGAAGCGAGCCGCTGGCTACGGCCAGGGTGGCGGTGTCCCGCCGGGCTTCGCTCAGCCTGGCACCACGCCGCCCGGTCAGAACCCGCCGGGCTTCACTCAGCCCGGGACCACGCCGCCCGGTCAGAACCCGCCGGGCTTCTGATCCAGCCGACCGACCACGGAGCAGTCTTGACGGACCCCGCCACACCCGACACGACCACTGCCGACCTGGACGACATCGTCGCCGCCGCTGCCACCGCAGCCGGGCCGATGGCGACGGCCGGCCCCAGCGAGCGAGCCGGGTGGCTCCGAGCCGCCGCCCGCGCACTCGAGGCCCAGCGTTCCGTGCTCGTGCCGCTGGCGCAGGAGGAGTCGCGCCTCCCCGAAGCGCGCTTGTCCGGCGAGCTGAGTCGCACCACCGGACAGCTGGAGCTGTTGGCCACCGAGGTGGAGACCGGCGCCGTGTGGGACGCGGTGATCGACCACGCCGACCCGGACTGGAAGCCGGTGCCGCGGCCTGACCTGCGTCGCGTGGCCGTGCCGCTCGGGCCCGTAGCCGTGTACGCCGCAAGCAACTTCCCGTTCGCGTTCAGCGTGGCCGGCGGCGACACCGCCTCGGCGCTGGCTGCCGGGTGTCCCGTGGTGGTCAAGGCGCACCCCGGGCACCCACGGCTGTCGGTCGCGGTCGCCGAGGTCGTGGCCGGCGCGTTGGCCGAGGCGGGCGCGCCGGGCGCGCTCGGGCTGGTTCACGGCTTCGACGCCGGGATCGCGCTGATCCAGCACCCAGCGGTCCGAGCCGGTGCGTTCACCGGCTCGATCGGCGCGGGGCGGGCGCTGTTCGACCTGGCCGCGGCGCGACCGGAGCCGATCCCGTTCTACGGCGAGCTCGGCAGCGTCAACCCGGTGGTCGTGACGCCGGCCGCGGCAGCCGCGCGTGCCGCTGAGATCGGCACCGGCTATGCGGGATCGCTCTCGCTCGGGGTCGGTCAGTTCTGCACGAACCCGGGCATCCTGTTCGCGCCTTCCGGGGCCGGCGTGATCGAGGCGGCCGCGGCGGCGCTGGCGCAGGTGCCGGCGGCGCCGATGCTCAACGACCGCATCGCCCAGGGCTACGCTCAGGGGCTGCAGTCCCTGCGCGAGGTCGAGGGTGTGCGCGTGGTGGTCGACGGTTCCAGCGGCGATGCCCCGACCCCCAGCCTGCTCGCGGTCGACATCGACCGCTTCGCCGAGGTGGACCGGCTCCGCGAGGAGTGCTTCGGTCCGGTCTCGATCGTGGTCGAGTACGAGGACACCGACGACGTCGTGGCCGAGGTGGGATCCTTCGACGGCCAGCTCACCGCGACCGTCCACGGTGAGGATGGCGACGGCGTCGCGGCCGCGCTGGTCGACACGCTCGCACAGCGGGCCGGCCGTGTCGTCTGGAACGACTGGCCCACGGGCGTGGCCGTCACGTACGCGATGCAGCACGGTGGGCCGTACCCGGCCGCGACCGCGGCCACGACCTCCGTAGGAACTGCAGCGGTGCAGCGCTTCGGCCGCCCGGTCGCCTACCAGGACCTCCCGCAGTCGCTGCTCCCGCCGCCGCGGCGCGATGACAACCCGTGGAACCTCCCGCGCCGCGTCGACGGCACCTGGCAGCGCCCCTGACTACTTGAACACCACGGTGCGATGCCCGTCGAGGAGCACCCGGTGCTCCGCGTGCCACCGTACGGCGCGCGCGAGCACCCGCCGCTCGACGTCCTGGCCGATGGCGACGAGCTCGTCGACGTTGTCGGCGTGACTGACTCGCTCGACGTCCTGCTCGATGATCGGGCCTTCATCGAGCGACGCCGTGGCGTAGTGGGCGGTGGCGCCGATGAGCTTGACGCCGCGGTCGTGGGCTTGCGCGTACGGGCGCGCGCCCTTGAACGACGGCAGGAACGAGTGGTGGATGTTGATCACCCGGCCGGCCAGCTCGGTGCAGACGCGGTCGGACAGGATCTGCATGTAGCGCGCGAGCACCACGAGCTCCACGTCGAGCTCGTCCACGAGCGCGAGCAGGCGGTTCTCGGCATCGTCCTTGGTCTCGCGGGTGACCGGGACGTGATGGAAGGGCACGCCGTCGAACTCGGCGATCGGCGCGAGGGTCGTGTGGTTGGACACCACGCCCACGACGTCGATCGGGAGCCGGCCCGAGCGCTGCCGGAACAGCAGGTCGGTGAGGCAGTGCGCGGTGCTCGATGCCAGCACCAGAGTCCGCATCGGGCGGCCGACCTCGTCGAGCCTCCAGGTCATCGTGAACGCGGCCGCGACCTCGCCGAGCACACGCTCCAGCTCCTCGCGTGACGCCGTCGACTCTGCCTGCACACGCATGAAGAACAGCCCGGTCCCCGCGTCACCGAACTGCTGCGACTCGGTGATGTTGCCACCCAGCCCGGCCAGCGCCCCGGTGACGGCGTGCACGATGCCGGGGCGGTCCGGGCAGGACAGGGTGAGGACCCAATGGGTGGTCGGTTCGATGCTGCTCACCCGGCGAGGGTAGGCGATCGACGCCGCGCCGTGCTGATCGTGCCCACAGGTGCTCGGAGATGGAAGGATGGCCGCATGGCCGAGACCGAGCTGAGGATCGACGTCGTCGAGGAGGGCGATGCGGGGGAGCTGCTCACCGTGCGCCGCGCCGCTTTCGTGACCGAGGCGCAGCTGTACGACGACCCGCACATCCCTGCGCTCACGCAGACCCTCGACGAGCTCCGTGAGGACCTCGCCAGGCCCGATGTGGTCACGCTCGGTGCCTGGATCGGCACCCGCCTGATCGGTTCGGTGCGCGTGGGGCTCGAGGAGGACAGGGCGTTGCTCGGCCGGCTCGCGGTGGCACCGGACCTGCAGGGTCAGGGCATCGGCACGAAGCTGCTGATGTCGGTGCTCACCTACCTGCCCGAGGACACCAAGGAGGTCTGGGTCTTCACCGGCCAAGACTCCAAGCAGAACCTGTCGCTCTACGCCAAGCACGGGTTCGAGCACCAGTACGACCAGAACGCCGGCGACCTCACCTACGCCTACCTGCGCAAGATCCTCGGCGAGGCTGAGGTCCAGACCGAGGGGTGAGCACCGCCGTCGGGCATGGTGGTTGTCCGCTAGGCTCGTGACGTCGCGACTGGCGAAGGTGGTGCACCACCGGGGAGCGATGAGTTCCACGCATGATTCGAGGTCGCCCGCCTGGGCCGAGGATCGTTACGGAAACCCGCCCAGTCACACGGAGGAAGTGCCATGAGCCACCCCCATCCCGATGCCCCGCTCGCTGACGTCGACCCGGAGATCGCCGCCGTTCTCGACGGCGAGCTCGCCCGCCAGCGCGACACGCTGGAGATGATCGCGAGCGAGAACTTCGTTCCGCGTGCGGTCCTGCAGGCGCAGGGCAGCGTGCTCACCAACAAGTACGCCGAGGGCTATCCCGGCAAGCGGTACTACGGCGGCTGCGAGCAGGTCGACATCGCCGAGAACCTCGCGATCCAGCGCGCCAAGGACCTGTTCGGCGCCGACTACGCCAACGTGCAGCCCCACTCCGGCGCCACCGCGAACGCGGCCGTGCTGCACGCGATCGCCAAGCCGGGGGACCGGATCCTCGGGCTCTCGCTCGCGCACGGCGGCCACCTCACGCACGGGATGAAGATCAACTTCTCCGGCAAGCTCTACGAGGTGCACGCCTACGGGGTGGACGAGCAGAGCCACCGGGTGGAGTACGACGCGCTGCGCGCCGCCGCCATCGAGGCGCAGCCGCAGGTGATCATCGCGGGCTGGTCCGCGTACCCGCGGCACCTCGACTTCGAGGCGTTCCGCTCGATCGCCGACGAGGTCGGCGCGCGGCTGTGGACCGACATGGCGCACTTCGCGGGGCTGGTCGCGGCCGGGCTGCACCCCTCGCCGGTGCCGCACTCCGACGTCGTCTCCACCACGGTGCACAAGACCCTGGGCGGGCCGCGCTCGGGGCTGCTGCTCTCGCGCGACGGCGAGACCTGGGGCAAGAAGCTGGACTCAGCCGTGTTCCCCGGCCAGCAGGGTGGCCCGCTCATGCACGTGGTCGCCGCCAAGGCGGTCGCGCTCAAGGTGGCGGCGAGCGAGGAGTTTGCCGAGCGGCAGGCACGCACGCTCTCCGGTGCGAAGATCATCGCCGAGCGACTCACCGACCCGGCCGTGACCGAGGCGGGCGTCTCGGTGCTCACCGGCGGCACCGACGTGCACCTGGTGCTCGTGGACCTGCGCAACAGCCCCCTCGACGGCCAGCAGGCTGAGGACCTCCTGCACGCGGCCGGCATCACCGTGAACCGCAACGCGGTGCCGTTCGACCCGCGACCGCCGCGGGTCACCTCCGGGCTCCGGATCGGTACGCCTGCGCTCGCGAGCCGCGGGTTCGGCGACGCCGAGTTCACCGAGGTCGCCGACATCATCGCCGGCGTGCTGCGCGAGGGACAGAGCACCGACATCGAGGCCGCCCGCGCTCGCGTCAAGAAGCTCACCGAGGCGTACCCGCTCTACGACGGGCTGCAGCAGTGAGCGCTCGGCTGCTGCCGGGCAAGCCGGTCGCCGAGGCTGTGCTCGCTGCGTTGGGGCCTCGCATCGAGGCCCTGACGGCGGCCGGTCACCAGCCGGGTCTGGGCACCATCCTGGTCGGTGACGACTCGGCGAGCGCCGGGTACATCCGGATGAAGCAGGAGAAGGCGGCCGAGCTCGGGCTGGCCTCGCCGCACATCCACCTGGGCCAGGACGCCACGCAGGCCGACGTGCTCGCGGCGATCCGCGAGATGAACGTGGCCGACGACGTGGACGCCGTGCTGATCCAGCACCCCACACCGCCCCAGATCGACTTCGACGCCGCGCTGCTCGAGCTCGACCCGGACAAGGACGTGGACGGCCTGCACCCGGTCAACATGGGTCGGCTCGCGCTCGGCATGCCGGGGCCGGTGCCGTGCACGCCGGCGGGGATCGAGGCGCTGCTCGCGCACCACGAGATCCCGGTCGCGGGCCGCGACGTGGTCATCCTCGGCCGCGGCACCACGCTCGGCCGCCCGCTCGCGCTGCTGCTGTCGCAGAAGCGCGATACGGCCAACGCCGCGGTCACCGTGGTGCACACCGGCGTCCCGAACTGGGCCGACTACACGCGCCGCGCCGAGATCGTCATCGCCGCGGTAGGGGTGCCCGGGATCCTGCAGCCCGAGCACCTCACGCCCGGCGTGGTGGTCGTGGGCGGGGGAGTGCGGTACGAGGGCAAGCGCCTGCTGCCCGACGTCGACGAGTCGTGCGCCGAGGTCGCCGGTGCCATCACGCCCCGCGTGGGCGGCGTCGGCCCGACCACGATCGCGATGCTGTTCAAGAACGCCGTCGACGCCGCCGAGCGCCGCCACCCCTCCTGAGATTCAACGCTGATCCGGCGCCGGGCGGCTTTCAACGCTGATCTGGCAGCTTCGCCGCATGCCAAAAGAGCGTTGAGAGTCGTGGGGCGCCGAAAGAGCGTTGAAAGCTGGTGGCGGTGGCGGCAGGTATCGTCGTACGTGCGTACTATCGAACGCATGGGCGAAGGCGGGTGGGCTGACGGGCTGAACGAGGCGCAGCGGGCGGCGGTCGAGCATGATCGCGGGCCGCTGGTGATCGCGGCCGGGGCGGGGACCGGTAAGACCCGCACGCTCACGGCGCGGGTGGCGCGGCTGCTGGAGTCGGCGGTGCCGCCGGAGCGGATCCTGCTGCTCACCTTCACGCGGCGGGCAGCCGCCTCGATGACCTCACGCGCCGCCGCGCTCAGCTCCGACCCGGCGGCCGCGCAACGGGTGTGGGGCGGGACCTTCCACGCGGTAGCGCACCGGATCGTGGCCGAGCACGCCCAGCACCTCGGGCTTGCCGAGGTCACGGTGATCGACCCGAGCGATGTGGTCGACCTGCTCGACCTCATGCGTGCCGAGCACGGGCTCGACTCCTCCGGCACCCGACTGCCGACCTCGCAGACGTTGGCCGACGTCTACTCGCGCGCCGTCAACACCGGCATCCCGGCGCGGGAGGTGATGGCCGACCAGTTCCCCTGGTGCCTCGACCACATGGACGCGATCACGGAGCTGCTCCGGTCCTACGGCGCCCGCAAGCGTGCCCGCGGGCTGCTCGACTTCGACGACCTGTTGATCTCCTGGCGCGCGCTGCTGGCGGACCCGGACGTCGGCGCTCGCCTGCGTGCCCGCTGGGACTGGGTGCTCGTGGACGAGTACCAGGACGTCAACCAGGTGCAGGTCGACATCGTGCGGCTGCTGTGCCCGGAGGGCGACGGGCTCACGGTCGTCGGCGACGACGCCCAGACCATCTACGGATTCCGCGGCGCCAGTGCCGAGCACCTGGTCGACCTCGCCCACGAGCTTCCGGGCGCCACGGTCGTCACCCTCGACCGCAGCTTCCGCTCCACCCAGCAGGTGCTCGACCTGGCGAACGTGGTGCGCCCCGGGACGCTGCCGATCCAGCTGACCGCCGACCGTCCCGAGCGCGGTGCTCGCCCCGAGCTGGTCGCCTGCGCGAACGCCGACGACGAGGCCCGCACCGTGGCCGACGCCATCCTCGCCGCCCACACCGACGGCCTCGAGCTGCGCCGCCAGGCCGTGCTCATGCGCACCGGCAGCCACGGCAACCTGCTCGAGGTCGAGCTCAAGGTCCGCAACATCCCGTACGTGAAGTACGGCGGCATCTCCTACCTCGAGACCGCGCACGTCCGCGACCTGATCGCCGCCTTCCGGATCGCCGACAACCCTGCCGATGAGGTCTCCTGGTACCGGCTGCTCACGCGGCACCGCGCGATCGGCAAGGTGCACGCCCGCACCCTCGCCACGCGGCTCGCCGACGGCGGACTCGACGACCCTGCCGAGATCGTCGCCGCCGCACCGGCGGCCGCTCGCACCGCCCTCGGCGCGACCCTGACAGCGCTCGCCAACGCCCACCGAACCACTGCGGTGGCGAGCGTCGTCGAGACCTGTCGCGACGCCGTCGGGCCCTTGTTGCGAGCCCACTACCCGGACTGGGCGCGGCGGCAGGACGACGTGGTCCGATTCGCCGAGGCCGCCTCGCGGCAGAGGGACCTTGCGGCGTTCGTGGCCGAGCAGACGATCGACCCGACGAACGTGGCCGGCGACTGGGCCGGCAAACCCACCCTCGATGAGGACTGGGTCACGCTGTCCACGATCCACTCCGCCAAGGGCCTGGAGTGGGACGCCGTACACGTGATCCGTGCCTGCGACGGCGCCATCCCCTCGGACATGGCGCTCACGAGCCACGAGGGCCTGGTGGAGGAGCAGCGGCTGTTCTACGTGGCGCTCACCCGCGCCCGGGACACGCTCCGCGTCTACACTCCCGCGCGCCTGCCCACGCACCCCACGAGCTTCCACGCCCGCCACGTGCTCGCCAAGCCGAGTCGCTTCCTCGATGACCGGGCACGTGCCGTCATGGACGTGGCGCACCAGGACCAGGCGCCTCAGCCGGGCGCAGCGGCGCCACGGCCCACTCGCGTCGAGGTCCCCACGCTCGACGACCTCTTCGCCTAGGCCCCGGTGGCGATCTCCTTGAGCTTCTCCACGTAGTCGGCCCACCACTGCTCGTCGCCCTCGGGAAGGTTGCTGTTCGCCACGGACAGCCCGCTCGCGCCGTCGAGCAGCTCCCGCACGATGTCGGCGTGGCCGGTGTGCCGCGCCACGTCGGCGATCACGTGGACGAGGATCTGCGCGAGGGTGACGTCGCCCCGTTCACCCCACCACGGCACGTGGCCGCGGGCGCCGAGGTCCAGTGCGTCGATCGTGGCGTCGGCGTGGGCCCAGACGCGCTCGGCGAACGCTCGGATCGACCCGATCGTCTCCTCCGGAGCGGCGTACAGATCGGCGTTGGCCTCGGCGTCGTCGTCGAGCCAGGGCATCGGCTCGGGGAACGGGCGCCCGAACGCGTGCCCGAAGTACTCCGCCTCGATGCTCGCCACATGCTTGAGCACCCCGAGCAGATTCGTGCCGGTGGGCGTCATCGGCCAGCGGGCGTCCCGCTCGCCGAGTCCGTCGATCTTCCACAGCAGCGCCTCGTGGAGTCGGCGCAGGTAGCCGTGTAGGTGGGTCTTGACGTCGCCGTCGCCCGATGACTGCCCGACGGCGATGCTCCCCACCTGAGCGTACGCCGAGTCCATCAGGGGGTACTCAGCCGGTTGGCTGAGGTCGACCTGGCCGAGCGCCCCGGCCCAGTAGCGCAGGATCCGCCCCGCTTCCGCGGGAGCGTCAGGGCCGAGGGCATCGAGGTCGAGATCGAGGGTCAGTCGCATCGCATGATCGTGCCACGGTCCGTCCATGGCGCATGATGAGCGGTGCCATTGGCGAACGACCGATCCACCGGAGGAACCATGTCCCATCGTGCAGGGCCTTCGTCCGGCCACCCGCGCCGCGGCGCGCTGCGCTGGCTGCTGGTCGCGGTCGCACTTCTCGGCTGGCTCGCGATCGGTGCGTTCGGTGGCATGGCGCAGGGGACGCTGTCGCAGGTCCAGGAGAACGATTCCGCTGCCTTCCTCCCCAGTAGCGCCGAGTCCACGAGGGCGGCCGTGCTCGCCGCCGAGTTCACGGAGAGCGATTCGCTGCCCGCGCTCGTGGTGGTCACCTCCGACGACGGCGCCCCGCTCACCGAGGAGCAGATCGGCACGGTCCAGGCCTTCGCCGAGAGCATCGGTGACCTCGAGATCCCCGGCGGTGAACGCGTCGCCGACGTGCTGACCGGCAACGTCGCCGCCGTCCCGTCCGAGGACGGCGAGGCGATCCTCATCCCGGTGCCGATCGACGGCACCCAGGCCGACCGACTCATCGGTGACGACGAGGATCGGGTGACCATCGCCGTCGTCGATGTCATTCGTGAGAACGCCCCGACGGCGCTCGGTGACCTCGGTCTGACCGCCTGGGTCAGCGGGCCGGCCGGGTTCGTCGCCGACCTCGTGTCGGCGTTCGGCGGCATCGACGGGATCCTGCTGGGCGTCGCGCTCGCGGTGGTGCTGGTGATCCTCGTGATCGTCTACCGGTCCCCGCTGCTGCCGTTCGCGGTAATCCTCACGTCGGTGTTCGGGCTGTGCCTGGCCGCGCTCGTGGTCAAGCCGCTCGCCGGCAACGACGTGCTGCAGCTCAACGGGCAGAGTCAGGGCATCCTGTCGATCCTCGTGATCGGCGCTGCCACCGACTACTCGCTGCTGCTCGTGGCGCGCTACCGCGAGGAGCTGACGCGGCACCGCCACCCGGCCGCCGCGATGCGCGTGGCCTGGCGCGCCTCGCTCGAACCGATCGCGGCCAGCGCCGCCACCGTGATCGCGGGGCTGCTGTGCCTCATGCTCTCCGACCTCGGGTCCAACGCCAGCCTCGGGCCGGTCGCCGCGATCGGGATCGCCGCCGCGTTCCTGGCCGCGCTGACGCTGCTGCCGGCGCTGCTGCTGCTCGCGGGGTCGCGCAGCCGCGGCATCTTCTGGCCGCGCGTGCCCCGCTACGCCGCATCCGCCGAGCCTGGCACGCACGGCCTGTGGGACCGGGTCGCCGCTGCGGTCACGCGCCGCGCCCGACCGGTCTGGATCATCGCGCTGCTCAGCCTGCTCGCGCTCGCGGCGTTCGTGCCCACGCTGCGCGCTGACGGCACCGGTGAATCCGATGTGTTCCTCGGCGACGTCGACGCCGTGGCCGGTGAGGAGGTGCTCGCCGCACACTTCGAGATCGGCCAGGTCGAGCCGATCCAGGTGATCGCACCGCAGGACTCCGCGGATGCGGTCATCGACGCCGCCTCAGGGGTCGACGGCGTGGCCTCGGCCTCGGTGTTCACCGGCGAGTCGGCGGGTGGCCCTCCGAGTGACGAACCCGCCGAACCCGTGGTCGTGGACGGGCTCGTGCTCGTGCAGGTCGTCACCGATGCGAGCGCCGAGAGCCAGGAGGCCACTCGGGTGGCGGGTGAGGTTCGCGAGGCGACCCACGCCGTCGCGCCGGAGAGCCTGGTCGGTGGCACCGCCGCCGAGCGGCTCGACACCCAGGAGACCGCGGCGCGCGACCTACGCACGATCGTTCCGGTGGTGCTCGTGGTCATCTTCCTCATGCTGGTGCTGCTGCTGCGGGCCGTGCTGGCGCCGCTGCTGCTGCTGGTCGCGAACGTGATCTCGTTCGCCGCCGCGATGGGGCTTGCGGCGCTGGTGTTCAATCACGTGCTCGACCTGCCGGGAGCCGACGCCACCGTTCCGCTGTACGGGTTCGTGTTCCTCGTCGCGCTCGGGATCGACTACTCGATCTTCCTCATGACCCGCGTGCGCGAGGAGTCGCTGGAGCACGGGACGCACGAGGGTGTCCGGCGTGGCCTCGCGGTGACCGGCGGAGTCATCACCTCGGCCGGACTGGTGCTTGCTGCCACGTTCTCGGCACTCGGGGTGATCCCGCTGCTGTTCCTGCTGCAGATCGCGTTCATCGTGGCTGCCGGGGTGCTGATCGACACGTTTGTGGTGCGCTCGCTGCTGGTGCCCGGGCTCGTGCGCGACGTGGGTCGAGCCGTCTGGTGGCCGTGGGCGCGGCGCTTCCCGGAGGACGCCACGGACGAGGTCGCCCCGCGTGGGTGATGCTTCCTGTGGCCGACGCGCGTAGGCTCTACGTCCATGCTTGATCGCCGCACGCGGATCCTTGATGCCGCGCTCGCCATCGTGGGGGAGGGTGGCACCAGAGCCCTCACCCACAGAGGCATCGACCGTCGTCTGAACCTGCCCGACGGCAGTACCTCGAACTACTTCCGCACCAGGATGGCGCTCCTGGAGAACGCCGCCACGCGGTTGCTCGAGGTCGACCAGGCCACGCTCACCGACATCCACAGCGGCTTCGACACGCTCGACGACGAGGCGCTCGCCCGCGGCATCGCGGAGTTCACGGTGCGACTGTGCCGGCCCGGCCGAATCACCCGCACCCGGGCACGGTTCGCGCTCACGCTCGTGCACCCGGCGCGGATGGAGAGCACGCACGAGCAGTGGCTCAAGCTCGGCATCGACAACCTCCGCGAGCACGGCCACCCCAACCCCGAGGCTGCCACGCGTGCGCTGCTCGCCTACAGCGACGGCGTGATGCTGCAGGCGATCGTCGACTCCCGCGGCGAGGGCGTGGAGCTCGACCGCGACGAGCTCGCCGCCACGGTCCTCGCGCTCATCCGTGGGGTCTGAGCGCCCCCTGGTCGTCGCCACTGCCAACGTCAACGGGATCCGTGCGGCGTTCCGGCGCGGCATGGGCGCCTGGCTGGCGCAGGCGCGTCCCGACGTGCTGCTGCTGCAGGAGGTGCGGGCGCCCGCGCAGATCTTGCTGGACCACCTCGGCCCCGAGTGGCACGTGGTGCACCACGAGGCCCCCGCGGCGGGTCGTGCGGGCGTGGCGATCGCGTCCCGGGTGCCGTTCCAGGCCGTTCGTCTGGGGCTTGTCGGTGAGACCGCCGACAGCGTGGGCCGCTGGGTCGAGGCGGACCTGATCGAACCAGGCGGCGAGCCGCTCACCGTGATCTCCACCTACGTCCACACCGCCACCGCCCAGACGCCCTCGATGGACGTCAAGCTCGCCTTCCTCGACCGCGCCACCGACCGGCTCGGCGAGCTGCGGCACCGCCGGGTCGTCGTGGGCGGCGACCTCAACGTGGCGCACGACCAGCGCGACATCAAGAACTGGAAGGGCAACCGCGGCAAGTCGGGCTTCCTGCCGCAGGAGCAGGCGTATCTGAGCCGGTGGCGGGACCAGGGCTGGGTCGACGCGGGGCGTACGCACGCGGGAGACGTCGACGGTCCGTACACCTGGTGGTCCTGGCGTGGCCGTGCCTACGACAACGACGCCGGGTGGCGCATCGACTACCTGTGGTGCTCGCCTGCCCTCGCCGGTGCGGTCACCGAGGTGACCGTGGACCGGGCGCCGAGCTACGACGAACGCTGGTCCGACCACGCGCCGGTGCGCGCCGTGCTCACGCCGTAGCGCGCCCTGCGGGGGCCGACGGCGTGGCCACCAGGAATGCCGGCTCGCCCAGTCCTGCCTCGCGGAAGGCCTGCACGACGGCGGTGCTCACCTCATCCGCCCGGCCTGCGTCGATCAGGGCGATGGCAGAGCCGCCGAAGCCGCCTCCGGTCATGCGCGCACCCAGGGCGCCGGCCGCGCGGGCCGCGTTCACCGCGGTGTCGAGCTCGGTTCCGGTGACCTCATAGTCGTCGCGCAGCGAGTCGTGCGAGGCATCCATGAGCGGCCCGACCTCGCGCACCTTGCCGGCGGAGAGCAGGTCCACAAACCCGCGCACGCGCTCGATCTCGGTGACGACGTGGCGGACCCGGGCGCGGGACACATCGTCGTCGAGCCGCGCGAGCGCGGCGTCGAGCTGAGCCGGCTCGATCTCGCGCAGGGTCTCGACACCGAGCGTGGCGGCAGCAGCCTCGCACGTGGCACGGCGCTGCGCATACTGGCCGTCCACCAGCGCGTGCTCGGCGCGTGTGTCGATGACCAGCAGCTCCAGGCCGGCGGCGGCGAGGTCGAACTCCAGGTGCTCCACGCTGCCGTCGCGGCAGTCGAGCAGCAGCGCGTGGCCTTCGCGGCAGCGCAGCGACGCGGCCTGGTCCATGCCGCCGGTGTTCGCGCCGGCGATCTCGTTCTCGGCCCGCACGCACGCCGCGGCGAGCGCCGCGCGGCCCTCATCGGAACTGGGGTCGCCGACCCAGTCCGGGTGCTCGGCCAGCGCCACCGCGACCGACCCCTCGAGCGCGGCGGAGGAGCTGAGCCCTGCGCCGTAGGGGACGCAGGACTCGATCGCGGCGTCGAAGCCGGTGACCGGCTGACCCGCCTGCTCCAGCGCCCACGCCACCCCGGCGACATACCCGGCCCAGCCGCTCACCGCACCCGGTGCGACGTCGGACAGTCGACCCTCCCACGGGGTCGACTCGCGGCCGGAGACCAGCCGGATCACGCCGTCGTCACGGCGCCTGAACGCCGCGAACGTGCGGTGGGGGAGCGCGATCGGGAGCGCGAGGCCACCGTTGTAGTCGGTGTGCTCACCGATGATGTTGACCCGGCCGGGGGCGGACCAGACGCCGTCCGGTTCATGACCGAAGACACGGCTGAACGTGCTGGTGGCGCGGGCGGCGCCATCGCCGTCAGACCAGGCATCGAGACGTTCGGGGGAAGCGCTGGCATGCTGATCGGTGTGCGACACGGGTCTCCTCGAAGGACGGCGATGTTCGGGACCTATTGTGGGCGCTCGCCGCGGGGCTCCCGACCGCACCGCCCGCATCGCGGGACGCGAACGGCACGGCCGGTCGCCGGAACCGGGCAGACTAGGGGGATGTCCGCCGTCGCGCACCCGACCGAGGGAGCCTCGATCCGATGAGGGTGCCGCTGAGGGTGGGGTCGCAGATCAGCATCGGTATCGCGATCGCGATACCGGCGCCCTACTCGGAGTCGTTGACCCGCGCGCGCATCGATGCCGGCGACCCGGAGGCGCTCGCGATCGCCCCGCACATCACGTTGATCCCACCCACCGTGATCGAGCCCGAGCAGCTCGACGGCGTGCGTGAGCACCTGCGCGAGGTCGCCCGCAAGCACGACCCGTTCGTGGTGGCGCTCGCCGGGACCGACACGTTCCGGCCGATCTCGCCCGTGGTGTTCGTGGCGGTGACCGAGGGGGCGGAGGGGTGCGCCCAGCTGCACGGCTCGGTGAACACCGGTCCGCTGGCGCAACCGATGCGGTTCCCGTACCACCCGCACGTGACGATCGCGCACGACCTCGACGACACCCGCCTCGATGCCGCCGGGCTGTCGCGGGCGCACTTCGAGGCGCGGTTCCCGGTCGCCGGATTCGCCTTGTACGAATACGGTGATGATGGCGTGTGGCGCGAGATCGAGTCGTTCTCGCTCGCGACACGGGCAGAACCAGGGGGAGAGGGATGACGGAAGAATCGGGTGACGGCACCGACGTCGAGACCGCCCAGACGCGACTCGCGCGGCTGCTGGCGTGGTGGAAGCAGACGCGCGTCGCGCGCGGACTCGGCCGCTACGGCGCCACGAACGGCGCACTGCTGACCGGCGGCATCGCCTACTCGGCGCTGTTCTCGATCTTCGCCGGGCTCGTGGTGGCGTTCTCGATCTTCATGGCGCTGCTGGGTGACAATGCCGAGCTCCGGCAGGCGGTGCTCGACGCGCTCGACTCCGCGCTGCCGGGCATTGTGCAGAGCGAGAGCAACCCGGAGGGGATGCTGACGCCGGAGAGCCTGGAGTTCGGCGGCGGCACGTCACTGCTGACGGGAGTGATTGCCTTCCTCGTGCTGGTCAACACCGCGACATCGGTGATGGCAGCGCTACGGACCGGCATCAGGTCGATGTTCGGGATCCTGGTGCCGGCCGAGAACGCCGTGGTCGCCAAGCTTCGCGACCTGGCCGGGTTCCTCGTGCTCGCGCTCGCGGTCGTGCTCACGGCAGCGCTCGGGATCGTGGTGGGCACTGCGGGCACGGCGATCGCCGACGCGGTCGGGCTGGGCGACAACCCCGCCGTGCAGGTGCTGCTGCGCATCCTGGGCTATCTCGTGGCACTCGCCGTGGACATGGCGGTGGTGCTGTTCCTCGTCCGCGGGCTCGCGGGGGCGCGTCCACCCCGCCGTGACCTGCTGATCGGGGCACTCGTGGTGGCCGTGGCCGCCGGCGTGATCCGTTTCCTCGGCACCTCGATCGTGGGCTCGGCCGCGAGCAACCCGCTGCTCGCCCCGTTCGCCGCGATCATCACGTTGCTCCTGTGGGTGAACTTCATCGTGCGGATCCTGCTGATGGTGTGCGCGTGGACCGCGAACCCGCCGGCGATCCCCGAGATCGACCCTGACGACGTCACCCACGACGCGGAGACCCCGAACTACGTGACCGAGACCGAGCCCGAGACCCTCGACTGGGAGCACGACCCCCAGACCGGCCGCATCCTCCCCGAACCCGCCCCCGAGCCAGCGGAGTACTGGGGCGGCCTGGTCGGGTGGGCCAAGCGCAAGTGGCGAGGGTTCCGGGACGCCTGATGATGTTCGACGGCGCTCACTTCCCGCTCGGGCCGTTCGTTCCCTACGAGGGCAACCCGATCCTGCGCCCGCGCGGCGGCAGCTGGGAGTCGACGAATCTGTACAACCCTGCCGCCCTGGTGGACGGGGACGAGGTGGTGCTGCTGTACCGGGCGCACGCCGAGGACATCGTGTCCCACGTGGGGCTCGCGCGCAGCAGCGACGGCTTCCACTTCGAGCGCGAGGAGGAGCCGATCCTCTCGCCGAGCGAGGACTACGAGGTCTACGGCTGCGAGGACCCCCGGATCGCCCTGATCGACGGGACCTACTACCTGACCTACACCGGCTGGGACCGCCGCAGCGCCCAGCTCTGTCTGGCGACATCCACCGATCTGCACACCTGGACCAAGCACGGTCCGCTGTTCGCCGACTTCGACACGTTCGCCACCATGGACCCCCGCGGCCGCAACTGGTCGAAGGCCGGCGTGATCGTGCCGGCCCAGATGCAGGGCGTGTGGTGGATGTACTTCGGTGAGGGTGCGATCTACTGGGCGACCAGTGACGACCTGATCCACTGGACCCCCGGCACACCGGACTCCGAGCCGATGTACACGCCCACGCCGGGCTCCTTCGACGCCGGCCTCGTAGAGATCGGTACCTCACCGGTGCTGACCGACAACGGTCTGCTGCTGATGCTGACCAACGGCGCGACGAGCCACGTGCATGACGACGGGTCGTCCGGCGTGGACTACCGCTGCGGCCAGATCGTCATCGACCCTGACGACCCGACCACGGTGCTCGCCCGTATGCAGGTGCCATGGCTGCAGCCGCAGACCTTCGAGGATCTCCACGGGCTCGTCTCGAACGTGACGTTCGTCGAGGGTCTCGTCAAGTTCCGCGGCAGGTGGTTGGCCTACTACGGGCAGTCGGACACCACGCTCGCGGTTGCGGTGCACGATCCGGCACACCCTTGGGGCTCGGCGCTGCGCGCATAAGCCGTTTCGGCGCGTTGGGCGTGACTGGCGTGCCACATTGGCACGTGAGTCACGGAAACGGGGCAACAGCGTGACTGGTGTGCCATGTCGGCACGTGGATCACGGCCTGTGGATGAGCGCAGCGGGCGACGCGGCTGGCGCGCCAGGATGCAGAGATGCCCCAGACGAGTGCCCCGGGTTTCGATCCTCGCCAGCCGTTCACCCGCGCCGATGCAAGCGCGGCGGGTCTGACGTGGCGCTATCTCGACGGCCCGCGCTGCCAGCAGCTCCTCCCTGGGGTGTTTCTCGACGCTGACGTGGTTCCGACGCCGGCGTTGCTCGCGCGGGCCGGCATGCTCCTCGTGCCGACTGCTGAGGCAGCCTGCCACCTGACGGCAGCGGAGATCCTCGAGCTGCCGGTGCCGCTCAGCGACGAGGTCCATCTCCTCCTCCCGCCGCAGGCGGCGCGCGTGCGGCGCAAGGGAATCCGCGTGCACCATGGAACGCGGCGGTTGAGCATCCGCGAGGGCGTCACCATCACGACGGCGCTGGAGACGTTCGGCGATGTGGCACCCGACGTCTCGCTCGTCGAGGCGGTCGTGCTCGGCGATGCGGTGGTGCACGAGGGGTATGCCACCGTCAGCGCGCTCACTCGCGCTGCGGCGCGGGTGAGCGGCGGTGCAGGACAACGGGTCCGAGCGGCGGCCGAGCTGGTGCGAGCACGCGTGATCTCTCCGCGTGAGACCCGGTTGCGGTTGCTCTTGCTGTTCAGCGGACTCCCGGAGCCGGTGATCGCCTATCCGGTCACGGCCGGCGGCCGCGCACGCGAGCTCGACACCGCGTACCCGGAGTGGCGGGTCGCGGTCGAGTACGACGGGCGGCATCACGTCGAGCGGGATCTCCAGTGGAGCGAGGACATCGAGCGCCGCGAGGACCTCAACGGCGAGCAGTGGAACCTGATCACCGTGACCGGCATGCAGATGTGGGATCCCGAGCGGGTCATCATGCGCGTGCGGCGTGCGCTCCAGTCCGCCGGCGCCCCACTCCCGCCGATCAGTCAGGAGTGGCGCCGCCACTTCCCGACCCGCCGCCGTTCACGCCGCTGAGCGCGTCACTGGCATGCCATCTGGGCGCGTGAGTCACGCCTACGGACGGAGAGCGTGATTGGCGTGCCGTTTCGGCACGTGAGTCACGCCGAAGGTGGCGTCACACCTCACCCGCCCACCGTCGTCGTCCCGAGCCTCGTCACACGACGTGATGAGCGGCAGAGGTGACGATCGCGATCAGACTCGGTGCCACAACGCGTGGCGCATGTCCTTGTTGAGCGTGGCGATGACGTCCTGGGGGATCTCCTTGGGGCACACGGCGGTGCACTCACCGATGTTGGTGCAGCCGCCGAAGCCCTCGAGGTCGTGCTGGTGGACCATGTTGAGCACCCGGGTGTCGCGCTCGGCCTGACCCTGCGGCAGCTCGCCGAGGTGGGTGATCTTCGCACCGAGGAACAGCGACGCCGACCCGTTGGGGCAGGCAGCCACGCAGGCGCCGCAGCCGATGCAGGTGGCGGCGTCGAAGGCGCGGTCGGCGTTCTCCTTGGGCACGGGGGTGGCGTGCGCGTCGGGGGCGGCGCCGGTGTTGACCGACACGTACCCGCCGGCGGCGATGATGCGGTCGAACGCGCCGCGGTCCACCACGAGGTCGCGCAGCACCGGGAACCCGGAGGAGCGCCACGGCTCGATCGTGACCACGTCACCATCCTTGAAGGACCGCATGTGCAGCTGGCAGGTGGTGGTGACCTCGGGGCCGTGCGCCACGCCGTTGATCATCAGGCCGCACATACCGCAGATGCCTTCGCGGCAGTCGGAGTCGAACGCGACCGGCTCCTCGCCCTCGGCCTGCAGCCGCTCGTTGAGGACGTCGAGCATCTCCAGGAACGACATGTCCTCGGAGACGTCGGTGATCGGGTACGTCATCATCTGGCCCTGGGACGCGCCGTCGGGCTGACGCCAGATCTTGAGGGTCAGGTTCACTTGTAGCTCCGCTGCTTCATCTCGATGAACTCGTACTCGAGCTCTTCCTTGTGCAGGATCGGGGCGTCCGGCTCGCCGCCCCACTGCCACGCCGCCACGTAGGCGAAGTTCTCGTCGTCGCGCAGCGCCTCGCCGTCGGGCGTCTGCGACTCGGCGCGGAAGTGCCCACCGCAGGATTCGCGGCGGTGCAGTGCGTCCACGCACATCAGCTCGCCGAGCTCGATGAAATCGGCCACGCGGCCGGCCTTCTCCAGCGACTGGTTGAGTGACTCGTTCGTGCCGAGCACGCGTACGTCGCGCCAGAACTCCTCGCGGAGCTCACGGATCTTCGCGATCGCGGTGCGCAGCCCCTCGGCGGTGCGCTCCATGCCGCAGTACTCCCACATGATGTGGCCGAGCTCCTTGTGGAAGGAGTCGACCGTGCGGGAGCCGTTGACCGAGAGGAAGTGGTCGATGCGCTGCTGCACCGAGTCGCGCGCCTGCGCCACCTCGGCGTTGTCGGGGGCGACCGTGGGGAACGGGCCGTCGGCGAGGTAGTCGCGGATGGTGTTCGGCAGCACGAAGTAGCCGTCGGCGAGCCCCTGCATGAGCGCGGAGGCGCCGAGGCGGTTCGCGCCGTGGTCGGAGAAGTTGGCCTCGCCCACCACGAACAGGCCGGGGATGGAGGACTGCAGGTCGTAGTCGACCCACAGCCCGCCCATCGTGTAGTGCACGGCCGGGTAGATCCGCATCGGGGTCTCGTACGGGTTCTCGCCCGTGATCCGGGCGTACATGTCGAACAGGTTCCCGTACTTGGCCTCGACCGCCGAGCGTCCCATGCGAGAGATCGCCTCGGCGAAGTCGAGGTAGACGCCGCGCCGCTTGTCGCCGACCACCGGGCCGACGCCACGACCCTCGTCGCACATGTTCTTCGCCTGTCGGGAGGCGATGTCGCGGGGGACCAGGTTGCCGAAGCTGGGGTAGATCCGCTCCAGGTAGTAGTCGCGGTCCTCCTCGGCGATCTCGCGCGGGTCCTTGTCGCAGTCCTCTTCACGCTTGGGCACCCAGATGCGGCCGTCGTTGCGCAGCGACTCGCTCATCAGCGTCAGCTTGGACTGGTGGTCGCCGGAGACCGGGATGCAGGTGGGGTGGATCTGCGTGTAGCAGGGGTTCGCGAAGTACGCGCCCTTGCGGTGCGCTCGCCAGCTCGCGGTGACGTTGCAGCCCATCGCGTTGGTCGAGAGGAAGAACACGTTCCCGTAGCCACCACTCGCCAGCACGACGGCGTCGGCCAGGTGGGTCTCGATCTCACCCGTGACCATGTCCCGGGTGACGATGCCACGGGCCTTCCCGTCCACGACGATCAGCTCGAGCATCTCGTGCCGGGCGTGCGGCGTGACGGTTCCGGCCCCGACTTGGCGCTCCAGCGCCTGATACGCCCCGATCAGCAGCTGCTGCCCGGTCTGGCCGCGCGCGTAGAAGGTGCGGGAGACCTGTACGCCACCGAAGGACCGGTTGTCGAGGAGGCCGCCGTACTCGCGGGCGAACGGGACGCCCTGCGCCACGCACTGGTCGATGAGGTTCGCGCTGACCTCAGCGAGTCGGAACACGTTCGACTCGCGGGAGCGGTAGTCGCCGCCCTTGACGGTGTCGTAGAAGAGGCGGTGGACCGAGTCGCCGTCGCCCTTGTAGTTCTTCGCGGCGTTGATGCCGCCCTGCGCGGCGATCGAGTGCGCGCGGCGCGGGGAGTCCTGGTAGAAGAACGCGTCGACCTTGTAGCCGGCCTCGCCCAGCGTCGCGGCGGCGGCGCCGCCGGCGAGACCGGTGCCGACGACGATGACGCTCAGCTTGCGCCGGTT